>NZ_CP026994.1:1200000-1500000 GCF_013407165.1 Nitrosopumilus oxyclinae
ATTCCTTCAGGGCCAATACACAATGCAATTGCAGGTAAACCATACTTTGCCATGATAGGAGCTAGTTTTTCAAATCTACTTCCATCGCCTTCAAGATTTATTGAATTAATTATAGGTCTTCCAGGTATCTGTATTACAGACGCTTCAATGACTTCAGGATCTGTAGAGTCAATTACTAGTGGTGCATCAATTTCTAAGCTTAATCGTTTTACTAAATTTAACATAAACTCTTTTTCATCTGCACGTTCCGTAGTTGCAACACAAACATCAAGACAATGTGCACCGTCCTCAACTTGTATTCTCCCCAAATCAACCAAGCCCTCATAATCATCTTCAAGAACCATTTTCTTTGCTTTACGAGAACCTTGAGTATTGATTCTCTCACCAATAATCAAAGGAGCAGGAACTTGTTTTAGATCAACTGCTTTCAATGCCGAACTAACTCTTGGAACTGTCAATATTGTAAAATCACACCTATTTTCGTAAATACTTAACCCTCAATAGAACTGGTTTTTTCGTCAATTACTTTCCTCAAGGCCCTGATGTGTTCAGGATTTGTTCCACAACAACCACCAATAATTCGAACTTTTTTGTATTGAGTAAGAAAATCACCTAAGGCATTACCCATTTTTTCAGGAGTCATTTTGTAAACTGCTTGCCCTCCATCGTTTTCAGGCATACCTGCATTTGGAACAACCAATATGCTATGTTCATTTTGCTCATCTAGCCACTGAACACTAGGATTCATCTCGATAGGTCCAGTGGAACAATTTAATCCAAAAATATCAATTCCCATATCAGAAACAGTTGTGTATGCAGCTTGGACATTTGTGCCAAGTAGCATTTTTCCGTATTGATCCAATGTAGTATTTGCAATAATTGGAACTTTTTTACCAGTTTTTTTAATCGCATTATGACATGCCTCTATGACAAGTTTGATTTCTAAAAGATCTTGGCTTGTTTCAATCAGTAATGCGTCAACACCACCAAGAATTAATCCTTCAGCTTGTAACTCAAATGCTTCACGTATTTCATCCAGCGGTATTTGGCCAAGATCAGGATCATTAGAACTTGGAAGATAACCAGTTGGACCCATCGACCCAATTACATATCGCGGTTTATCAGAATATTCTGCACAAACTTCAGATGCAAGTAAGGCAATTTTTTTATTAAATTCAATTGTTTGATCCCCAAAACCATATTCAGCAAGTTTAATTTTATTTGAACCAAAAGAATTTGTTTCAATGCAATCAGACCCAGCATCCAAATAATTTCTATGAATTTCTTTAATCCATTCAGGATGTGTAATTACTAATCCATCATTAAAACCATCTTGATTATTAGGAAAATCTTCTGGTTGTGGATCATGTCTTTGGATTTCAGTTCCCATTGCACCATCAAATAATAATACACGATTTTTCATTGCATCAAGGAACGGCTCTTTTTCGGTCAACCTAATTTCAAAATATTTTAACACAGTTTAACTCTTTTCAGAAAAAATAACCATATGTTGTGGTATTGATACGTATGTTGAAATTAGGTGGGTGAGAATTTTTTTGTACATTTATGCAAAAGACATCAGTCAATAATCTAGTTCGTAGTGCCACATTTTTTCAGCATGCTGGAATTTCCATAATCTTTGTTTTCATGCCTATTATTGCAAAAGGAGTTACAGATTCTATTTTTGAAATTGGGCTACTAGTAGCATCATTTAGTTTTGCTCAAATTTTATCTGAAATCTACTTTGGAAGACATTCAGATAAGAAAGGAACCAGGCTCAAATTCATCAGAATTGGGTTCATTGGATGTGCCATTGCCTTTGGATTACATTATTTTGCAGATGATCTTGGCTTGTTTTTCTTGGTGAGAATTGCAGCTGGGGTTGCAAGTGGAATTATGATTCCTGCAATGATTGCATATACCTATGAGGCAAATATTGATAAAAAAAGAGCAGCAACAGTAATCTCATTTCATGCTCTAGGATGGCTTGCAGGAATTGCAGCTGCTGGAATTGCAAATGATCTTAAATTAATTTTCTTGTTAAGTGCTGCTTCATTTTTAATTGGATTGTTATTTACAATTAAACTCCCAAATCCTGAACAAGTAAAAGAGATTACTCCAGGAACCACTAAAAAAGTAATATCAAAAAATAAATTTCTATTCTTATCACTATTACTAAGACATATTGGTGCAGCAGCAGTATGGGTAATTCTTCCTATAATGATTGTAGAAAAGTTAGGAGGGGAAATATATCATATTTCAATAGTATACATAGCAAATACACTGACTGCATTTATTTTGATGAATGTGATGGCAAGTAAAATTCATCTATCCAATGTAACAAAATTTAAAATTGGAATTGGAGGTACAACGTTTGTTTTTGTAGGTTTGTCTGTAGTTACAGAATGGTGGATGGCAATGCCATTCATGTCATTAGTTGGAGCAACATGGGCATTTTTGTTTATTGGTGGAAACTTTCACTTGATGGAAAATAATCCTCGCTCTACATCTACTGGAATATTTAGTTCAACTTTATCAATTGCAACAGTAATTGGTCCCGTAGTAGCCGGAGCAATTGCATATACTTTTGATTATGTTGCCGTAATGTATTTTGCAATTGCAATAATCATTTGTGCATTTGTAGTATCATTGAAAATTAAAAAATAAAAAAACTATCTCAGTCCCCAACGAGACATTACTTTGTTTTCAACCCTTTTGAAAATCACACCATCAACTGCAAGACCAATTCCCATTATTACCACCATGATTCCAATTACTTGAGATACATCATTTAAGGAACGACCAGCATTAAGCAAGAACCCCAAACCTAGGAACGAAAATAGGATTTCTGCACCAATAACACCCCTCCAAGCAAATGCCCAGCCTTGTTTAAAGCCTGAAATCATGTATGGGAAGGCAGCAGGGATTAATACCGCAGTAATCAATTGACTTCCCTTTGCACCCATATTTCGAGCAGCCTCAATAAAGTGCGGATTAATATTTTTGACTCCAGTATAGGTGTTAATTGTAACTGCAAAAATTGCGCCAATTGCAGTGACAAAGATTATTCCACCATCAGTTAATCCAAACCAGAGTATAGCCAAAGGAACCCATGCAATTGATGGGATTGATTGTAATCCTAAAACTAGAGAACCAACAGTTTGATTGATTACCTCTACCCTTGCCATAAATATTCCAAGTACAATTCCTCCACCAATAGCTATTCCCAATCCAATAGCTAATCTCCACATACTAGTTGCTATTCCATATAACAAACTACCATCAGATACACCATAAGCTAAATCTTCTGCTACCTCATATGGAGAAGGAAATATGTTGTCAGGCCAAATTCCGACCATGGAAATAATTTGCCATACTGCAATAATTCCAATGTAAAATGCAATTCTGTGAGGTGTGAAATTTTTTACCATTATTATCACTCGGGTTTTTTCTTTACCTCAGGTCTAAGTTCTGCTAAAATATCTTGTTGAAATTTAAGTAAAGATTCATCGTCAGTTATTCTAGGTCTTGGGAAATTATTATCAACTTCTTTTTTAATTACAGATGGACGATTACTAAAAATTGCAACTTTAGTTCCAAGAACTGCAGCTTCAGAAACGCTATGAGTAACAAACAAAATTGTCTTTTTTGTTTTCTCCCAAATCAATTGCATTTCAACTAATAATAAATCACGAGTCTGTGCATCAAGTGCAGCAAATGGTTCATCCATTAACAATACGTCAGGATCCATCACAAGAGCTCTTGCAATAGCTACACGCTGCTTCATTCCAGTAGAAAGTTGGTAAACATAAGAGTCTGCAAATTTTGTCAATTGCATCATATCCAAATATCTATGAGATATTTTGGCTCGTTCCTCTTTTGGAATACCAGCCATCTTTAATCCAAATTCCACATTATCTTGAACCTTCAACCACGGAAATAATGCCCCCTCTTGAAACACCATAATTCTTTCAGGCCCAGTTTCAGTAACATTACGACCATCAAACAAAATTTGACCCTCATCAGGTTTTTCTAAACCTGCAACTATGCGTAAAAAAGTAGATTTACCACATCCTGAAGGACCCACTAGGCACACAAAGTCTCCAGCCTCAACTTTGAGATTAATGCCTCCAAGAGCTTTGAGTTTGTGAGAATCATGACTAAAATATTTTACAATATTTTTTGCTTCAAGTTTTGTCATGTGTTATTTCCTCCTTCAATGGGATTTGTATCAAAGTAGTAAAAAATACCAGACAAATCATATCCATTTCTTCCAAGATATCCTAGAGCATTAGCCTTTTCAGCAAATGAATAAACAGAATCAGGTATTGGATCTGCAGTGATTACAAGATTAGATAATGCAATATCTACAACATCATCAGACAATGATTGTCCTAAATGAGAATTTAAAAAATTATTAAACACATCTCTAGTCTCAATAGGATTTTGATTAATCCAAGTCACCGTTTTATGATGTGAATCTAAAAAATTTGCAACTATAGTAGGATTTTTTTCTACAAAATCAATATTAGCAATTAGAAGAACAGATGCAAACTCTTGATTTGGCCACAATTCCTCTTCAAAGAATAATCTTGTTCCATCTAATTCAGTTTCTAAAATAGTAGCCCATGGTTCTGCCACCCATGCAGCATCAATATCACCTTTAACAAATAGTGTATAGATATCAGGATTTGGAATATTGTAAACGATTACAGAACCACCTTTATCAGCAGTTTTCAATCCATGTTCAGATAGATAATATCTCAATGATACATCCTGAGTGTTGCCAATTTGTGGAGCAGCAATTTTCTTTCCAGTAAAATCAGATGCAGAATTTATTTCAGATTCAGGATGAACAATGAAACTTGCACCACCACTTGCAGCTCCTGCAAGAATCTTTATGTTATGGTTTTCAGAAATTAAAAATCCATTAATTGCAGGACCAGGACCAACATATGCCAAGTCAATAGAATTAGCAAATAGAGACTCTATAGCTTGAGGACCGCTGTCAAAAACACGAGTTTCAATTGTTACTTGCTCTCCCAGATCGGTTTCAAAGAATCCTTTTTCCATACCTACTATTGGAATTGCATGACCAATGTTAGGAAAGTAAGCAATACGAATTTTATTTTCATTAGATTCAGAATTAGAACTAAAAGATATTCCCAATACAGATAACAAAATAATGCCTGCAATACTGGCAAAAATTACCGATCGAGTTTTCATAAAACAGCGTTATATTTGGCGGTTAAATAATCATCGAATTTTAGCTCAAGCTAGTCAGAAACTTTTTGAAAAAAATGATTTGAGCACATCACAAAAGATAAATTCCAAAATACGACGGAAAAGATGTTTTATGACTCAAAAAGGAATTCTTGCATTTTCAGGTGGACTAGATACTTCAGTCGTTGTAAAGTATCTACAAGACGAACATGATATGGATGTCATTACTGTCACAGTGGATGTTGGACAAGGAGACGATTGGAAAAAAATTGAATCTAAAGCAAAAAAATTAGGTGTAAAAAAACACTACAATATTGATGCAAGAAAAGAGTTTGTCACAGATTATATTTTTCCTTCAATTAAAGCAAATGCACTTTATCAAAAAAAATATTGTCTTGCAACAGCACTTGCTAGACCATTAATTGCAGAAAAAGTTTTAGAAATTGCAAAAAAAGAAAAAGTCACATCACTTGCTCATGGTTGTTCTGGAAAAGGAAATGATCAAGTACGATTTGACATTACATTAAGATCAGGTTCTGATCTTCCAATCATTGCTCCAATTAGAGATAAAAATTTAGATAGAGATACAGAATTAAAATTTGCAAAAAAACACGGGATTGAAATTGATACTGTAGCAAAAAAATTCAGTATTGATCAAAATTTGTGGGGACGTGCAATAGAAGGAGGAGTATTAGAAGATCCATACAATGAACCTCCAGACGATGCTTTCATTTGGGTTAAAACAAAAAACTTACCTGACAAACCAACATACTTGGAAATAAAATTCAACAAAGGAATTCCAATTGAGGTTGATGGTAAAAAAATGGAACCAATAAAATTAATTGAATATATTAATAAAAAAGCAGGAGATGCTGGGGTCGGCATAGTTGATCATATTGAGGATAGGGTGGTTGGAATAAAATCACGTGAAGTGTATGAAACTCCAGCAGCAACTTGTCTGATTGAAGCTCATTCAGATTTGGAAAAGATGGTTCACACTAAACATGAAAATAAATTCAAGTCAATGATTGACGATGAATGGGCATATTTGGTGTATTCTGGACTTTGGCAAGATCCACTAAAAACAGATCTAGATGGATTTATCGAAACATCACAAAAGCCAGTATCTGGAACTGTGAAACTAAAATTGTACAAAGGAAGTCTTAGAGTAGTCGGAAGAAAGTCTGGTAATTCATTATACAGTCACGATATTGCAACTTATGGAGTAGAATCTACATTTGATCAGAGATTAGCCAAAGGATTTGTTGAATTATGGGGAATGCAGTCAACAGAAGCTAATAAATTACAAAAGAAAAGGTCTACAAAAACATGAACTGCCCAGAATGTGATGCAACACTAAACATCCCAGACGATGCCTCAGTAGGAGAAATTGTCTCCTGTCCTGATTGTGGCGCTGACTTTGAAATCGCAAAAAAAGACGGAGCAAATGTCGAGCTTAAACAAGCAGAAACCGTAGGCGAAGACTGGGGAGAGTAATGTCAAAAGTTAGTATCGTTTTTGACCGCTTAAGAGCGGAAGAAAAGATGCTACAAAAAGAAGCATCGGAACTAGGACATGAAGCATTGATGTTAGATGCAAAAATCACTCAAATCAACACAGATAGTAAAAAAGAAGATTTTGATTTTGGAGATGTTGTTTTAGAAAGATGTGTAAGTTATTTTAGAGGACTCCATTTTACCGCAAGTCTAGAATTCATGGATATTCCCGTATTAAACAAATTTGAAGTTGCAAATGTTTGTGGAAACAAAATGTTCATGACATTACTTTTGAAAAAAAATAATATACCAACACCCAAAACATACTTTTCATTTTCAAGTGAAAGTGCAGCAGAGAATTTAGATAAAGTGGGATTTCCACTTGTAATTAAACCAGTAATTGGAAGCTGGGGAAGAGGTGTAATGCCACTAAAAGATAGAGATACAATGGAAGCAGTTTTTGAAATCAGAGACATTACAGACAGTCCTCATGACAGAATTTACTATTTACAAGAATTAATTCAAAGACCACCAAGAGATATCAGAGTAATTACAGTAGGAGATGAGCCTATTGCAGCCATGTATAGAAAATCTTCAGGCGGATTCAAAACCAATATCGCTCTAGGGGCAGATCCAGAGATTTGTGAGATCACAAAAGAAATGGAGGATATGGCAGTAAAAGCATCAAAAGCTATGGGTGGCGGGATTTTAGGAATAGATATGATGGAAGATGACCAGAGAGGTTTAGTTGTACATGAAGTCAACAACACAGTAGAATTCAAAGGATTGGCAAAAGTTGCTACGCGAAATATACCAAAAGAAATGATAGAATTTGCTTTAAACTACGTAAGAAAATAATTATACTCCTTTAGGAGGTGTCTTATCATGAAAGTAGGAGTTGTAGGTGCATCAGGATATGTAGGTGGAGAGACACTTCGTCTTTTAGTAAACCATCCAGATGTAGAGATCGCAATGGTCACATCAAGACAACATGTGGGTGAGTATCTACATAGAATCCAACCAAGTTTGAAAGGATTTACCGATCTTACTTTCTCAGAATTAGATTATGATAAATTAACAGACAAGTGTGATGTTGTCTTCACTGCAGTACCTCATGGAACTGCAACTGAAATTGTAAAAGCACTCTACGATAGAGGAGTCAAAGTAATTGATTTGAGTGCAGATTATAGATTACATAATCAAGATGCATATGACAAATGGTATGGTTGGGAACATCCACATCCAGACTATTTAGAAAAATCAGTTTTTGGAGTACCGGAATTACATAGAGATAAAATTAAAAATGCACAACTAGTCTCTTGTCCAGGATGCATGGCAGTTACATCAATGCTTGCACTTGCACCATTAATCAAAAATAATCTTATTGATGAAGAACACATCATTGTTGATTCAAAAATAGGTTCATCAGGAGCAGGTTCTGGTTCTGGAACTGCTCATGCAATGAGAGCAGGTGTAATCAGACCATACAAACCAGCAAAACATAGACACACCGGTGAAATTGAACAAGAGCTCAGTGAAATTGCAGGACATAAAATTCGTGTATCAATGAGTCCACATGCAGTAGATGTAGTTAGAGGTATTCTGTGTACAAATCACACATTCTTGAAAAAAGATATTGATGAAAAAGAACTATGGAAAATATACCGTCAAGCATATGGTGAAGAAAGATTCGTCAGATTGATTAGAGATAAAAAAGGATTGTACAAATTCCCAGATCCAAAATTCTTAGTAGGTTCAAACTTTTGTGATATTGGATTTGATTTAGATGAAGATAACAATAGATTGATTGCACTTTCTGCATCAGATAACTTGATGAAAGGTGCAGCTGGTTCTGCCATTCAAAACATGAACGTAATGTGTGGTTTTGATGAAATGGACGGACTAAGATATACACCATTAACTCCGGTTTAGAAATGATCACAATCAAAATTGGTGGAAGTGTAGTAGATGATTTACATCCATCAACAATTTTAGATATTAAAAAAATTGCAGAGACTGAAGGGATTATTATTGTTCATGGAGGAGGGAAAGAAGTTACCAAAGTTTGTAAACAACTGGGTAAAGAGCCAAAATTTGTAACATCACCAAGTGGCATTAAGAGTAGATATACTGACAAAGAAACTGCAGAAATTTTTACCATGGTGATGTCAGGTAGAATCAATAAAACAATTGTTCAGATGCTTCAGAAAAATGGCATTAATGCAATTGGTCTTTCAGGAGTAGATGCAAAGGTCATAGAGGCAGATAGAAAAAAGAAATTGCTCATTGTGAATGAAAAAGGCAGAAAACAAGCAATTGACGGCGGATATACAGGAAAAATTAGAGAAGTGAATTCAAAATTCATTTTATCACTTTTAGAGCAAGGCCTAACACCAGTGATTTCCCCCATAGCAATAAGCGAAGAGTCAGAATTTTTGAACATTGATGGAGACAGGGCAGCAGCATATGTTGCGGGTAAAGTTGGTTGTGATAAAGTATTATTCATCACAAATGTTGATGGATTATTGATGGATGACAAACTTGTTCCAAAATTAACATTAGCAGAAGCAAAAGCAATTAGACCAAAAATTGGTCCAGGAATGGAAAAAAAGATTTTGGCATCAACTGAAGCATTAGATATGGGAGTAAAAGAAGCATTGATTGGAAATGGACAAAGAGAAAATCCAATTTCATCAGCAATAGCACATGATAATTGTACGGTGATTGAACATGAGTGAAGACCAATTTATGGGAAATCTATATCAGAGATTTCCAGTAACAATTGAAAAAGGTGTAGGATCACACGTATGGGATGTAGACGGAAAAGAATACATCGATTGTATGGGAGGATACGGAGTAGCACTGGTAGGTCATAAAAATCAAAGAGTAAATGATGCAATCAAAGAGCAGATTGATAAAATAATTACAGTTCACAGTTCTCTATACAATAAAACTCGAGAAGAATTTTTGAAAACCCTTATCGGCTTAGCACCAAAAGGTTTGACACAAGTTCATCTAAACAACAGTGGGGCCGAAGCTATTGAAGCTGCAATGAAATTTGCAAGAAAGTTCACAGGGAAAAAAGGAATGGTTGCAATGAAAGGATCATACCATGGAAAATCATTTGGAGCATTATCATTAACATTTAATCCAAAATATAGAAAACCATTTGCACCATTAGTAGAGAAAGTTTCTTTTGCATCATATGGAGACATTGAATCATTACGTTCAGTAATTGATGAAGATACTGCATTTGTAATTTTAGAACCTATTCAAGGTGAAAGTGGAATTATTGTTGCACCTGAAGGATTTTTGCAAGAAGTTAGAAAACTTTGTGATGAAAAAGGAATTGTGCTAATTTTTGACGAAATACAAGCTGGTTTAGGTAGAACCGGACGATTATGGGCCTGTGATCATTGGAATACTGCACCAGATATTTTATGTCTTGCAAAAGGAATTGCAGGAGGGGTACCAATGGGTGCAACTCTTGTGAGACCAGATATTTTGGCTTCAATCAATAAAGGTGAGCATTCATCAACATTTGGAGGCAATCCAATATCTTGTGCAGCAGGAACTGCAGCACTCAAAGCAATTACAGAAGACGGTTTAATTGAAAATTCAGATAAGATGGGAAAAATATTCAGAGAAGGTTTAGAAAAATTAAAAGAAAAACATTCTATGATTAGAGAGGTGAGAGGCAAAGGACTCATGATAGGAATTGAAATGAAATTTGAGGTCAAAGACATCTTAATGGGATTAATCAAAAAAGGAGTTTTAATGCTCTATTCTGGAAGAAACATACTCAGAATACTTCCTCCATTGGTAATATCTGAAGATGACGTAACAAAAGTTTTACATGCTCTTGATTCAGTACTAACAGAAGAGGAAGAAAAAAGAAATGTACAAGGATAAAGTAGACGAAAAAATTATAGGCTATTTGAAAGAAGATTCTAGAGAATCATTTGTAGATATTGGAAAAAAACTAAAACTATCAGAATCAGCTGTCAGAAGACGTGTAAAGAACCTAGTAGACAGTGGAACAATTAAGAAGTTTACTTTGGAACTTGGGGAAGAGAATTCAACTAGTGCAATTGTTTTAGTTTCAGTAGATTCTGCAACAGATACATCCAAAGTATCACTAAAACTTGCAAAGCTTGAAGGTGTAAAAACAGTTTATGAGATTACTGGTCAATATGACATTACAACAATAATGAGTGCAACAAACATTGCAGAAATTAATACTACCATAGATGCACTAAGAAAAATTTCAGGGGTAGTTGATACTAACACTGTCATCATTTTAAGAAAAATTATCTAATTACGACTTTCGTTTCAAAATTTAATTTCAAAACTAATTTAGGATCATTTTTGCATTTTATCAACGAAGTTAGTACGAATATGTTTATATCATCAATTTATGTCAACGATATTAGTAATGAAAGATCCGAATCACTATGCAAACATATACAACGCATATGAAAAAAATCCAAAGAAAATTAGAATTTTGGATAGTACTCTAAGAGAAGGTGAACAACATCCAGGTGTTTCATTTACAAATAAACAAAGAATTCAGATTGCATGGATGCTAGATTATTTCGGTGTTGATCAAATTGAAATTTCACCAGTAGTATCAAATGATCATAAAGAAGCTACTAAAACAATTATCAAACAAGGATTAAAAGCAGACATTGTTTCTCACGGACGTGCACTCAAATCAGATATAGATATTTCATTAGATTGTGATGCAAAATGGTGTGCAGCATATTTAGGGATTTCAGATATTCATCTAAAAGATAAATTAAGAATTACAAGAGAAGAGGCACTTGAGAGAGCAGTAGAAACTGTAGAATATGCAAAATCTCATGGACTTAAAATTAGATTCACAGTTGAAGATGGAAGTAGAGCAGAGCCAGAATTTTTACTAAAAGTATGTAAGGCAATTGAAGAAGCAGGAGTTGATAGAATTAGTTTGCCAGATACTGTAGGAATTTTACGTCCAATTGGAATGTACAATTTTGTTAAAAAGGTAAGAGAAGTAGTAGATGTCCCATTAGATGCACATGTTCACAATGATATTGGCTTTGCAGTTGCAAATGCATTTTCGGCATGTGATGCAGGAGTTGATCAAATCCATACTACAATTGATGGAATTGGAGAAAGAACAGGGATTCCCCCCCTTGCAGAAGTTGCAGTGGCATTAACGTATCTTTACAAATCACCAAATGATTTCAGATTAGACATGTTACTTGATCTATCCAGATTGATTGAAGAATACACTTCAATCAAACCATATGATTCTAAACCAATAGTAGGTTCATCAGCTTACAAACACAAAGCTGGTACCCATCTTGCAGCAATCCTTCGAAATCCTGCGGCTTACGAGCCAATTCCCCCTAGAGCAGTAGGGAATAGACGAAGAATTGTATTTGGAGAACTAGCTGGAAAAACAGGTGCTGCTTATTTGATGTCCCTTTTAGGATTGGAAAAAGATGATGAAGGTGCAAAGGCTGTTGCTGCAGGACTAAAGGGTCTAAGAATGGGTGATCTAATAGAGATCCCTTTAGAAGACAGAATTGAAAAAAAGATAATTAATGATAAATAAAGAGGAGTAATGAAGAGAAAATATGTCAAAATGTGAAGAATGTGATGCAGATATTTCCATCCCAAGTGATGCACTTGAAGGTGAAATTGTAACATGTCCGGAATGTGGCGCAAGTTTTGAATTATCTAAAGGTTCAAGCGGTTTCGATCTAAAGCCGGCCCAAACGGTTGGCGAGGATTGGGGACAGTGAATCCTGACGTTACCATTCTTTACGATACCATCCGTTGGGAAGAAAAAGCTCTACTAGAAGCAGGTAAAAAAAAGAATATCAACATCCAGATGGTTGATTGTAAAAAATTGGCTATAAATTTAGAAAAAAAACCAGAAGATTACGGTGTAGTTATTCAGAGATGTGTTAGTTATTATAGAAATTTACATTCAACAGCAGCTCTTGAAGGATTAGGTGTTAAGGTGATCAATTGTCTAAACACTGGAGTGTATGCAGGAAATAAATTATTTACACATATGTTATTAAAAAAATTTGGAGTTCCAACACCAGATGCGACTGTAGCTTTTTCAAAAGATGCAGCACTAGAAGCATTAGATTCAGAAGGATATCCAAGAGTAATCAAACCAACAGTTGGTAGTTGGGGAAGATTAATCTCAAAATTAAATGATAGGGACGCAGCTGAAGGAATTATTGAAAGCAGAGAAAACATGTATCCAATTTATCAAGTTCATTATTTAGAAGAATTTGTACAAAGACCACCAAGAGACATTAGAGCAATAATGGTAGGAGATAAAATAGTTGCAGCAATCTACAGATCTTCCAAGCATTGGAAAACAAACATGGCACTAGGCGGAGTGGCAGAGCCATGTAAAGTAACACAAGAAATGGAAGAGATGTGTATTAAAGCAAAACACGCAGTTGAAGGAGATATCGTAGGTGTAGATTTGATGGAAAGCAATGAGAAAGGACTAGTTGTACATGAAGTAAACAATACAACAGAATACAAAAACACAGTTAGAGTGTGTGATGTAGATATTCCCTCCTTAATGCTAGACTATGCACTGAAGATAGAAAAGTAAGAATTGGACACTCATTTTACAGTAACCCCAAGATTTGCAGTCAAGATGCTAGAGAAAGCACTCAGACTGTATACTCCATCCCTAAGTGAAAAACCAATGGCTGAATTTTTAGCAGATAAATGTGATGATTTGGGATTTGAAGATATCCAGATAGATGAAGTCGGCAATGTAATTGCAAAGAAAGGTTCGGGGTCTCCAAAAATTATGTTGTGTGGACATATGGATGTAGTACCAGGAAAGGTAAAAGTTCGAAAAGAAGGAGATGCACTTTATGGTAGAGGGGCATCTGATGCAAAAGCACCATTAATGGCAATGTTATTTGCCGCAGCTTCAATTCAAAATAATAACGGAACAATAATTTTTGTTGGAGCAGTAGATGAAGAAGGAAATGCAACAGGAATTAAAAATTTAGTCAAGAAAAAAATGGATATTGATTATGCAGTTTTTGGGGAGCCAAGTGGAATTAAAAAAGTAACAATTGCATACAAGGGAAGGTTGGCAATAAATCTCAAAATTAGTGTCGAAGATAGTTCTCATGCAAGTGCACCATGGCTGTCAAAGAATGCAATTTTAGAATCCATGATATTTGCAAGAGAGTTAAAAGAAAAATTAGAAGCAAACCAAGAAGGTAAAACAAAAGGAATGCTACTTACTGCTACAATGACTGAAGTAAAAGGTGGAACAAGTCATAATGTAACTCCGAAAGATTGTGAAACAACTTTTGATATTAGAATTCCAGTAGATATGAATTGTAAAACAATTGAACAAAAAATTTCAACTCTTGTAAAAGAAATATCTCAAGAAAGAGAAGTAGAAGCATTTTATTCTATTTTAGATGAAACTGAACCATTTGAAGCACCCCATAATTCACCGCTAGTTAGAGCATTTACTCTAGGCATAATGGAAACTGAACATTCACGACCTACTTTGATTAGAAAAACAGGTACAGGAGACATGAATGTACTTGGAAATCAATGGGGAATTCCAGTTGTAACTTATGGGCCAGGAGATCCTCATGAAGCCCACACAATTGATGAGAAAGTTTCAGTTGATGAATATCTTAGAGGTATAGAAATTCTCAAGAAAACACTACAGCATTTAAAAAGACTTCACGACAAAAAAAATCAATAATGCTGTGGTTTATCGGTTTAGGGATTTCTGGATTCAAGTCTATCCCTAGTGAGGCATTAGATGTATTATCAAAAGCAGATATTGTGTATTTAGAACAATTTACCAGTCCAATAGGGAAATCAGATTTAACAAAAATCAAAAATGCAACAAAAGGAGAATTCAAACTTGCAAAGAGATGGTTAGTTGAAGACGGTAGTGAAATTTTAAAAAATGCAAAGAAAAAGAAAGTGGTTTTATTAGCATACGGAGATCCCTACATCGCTACAACTCACATAGAACTACGAACAAGGGCAATTGAAGATAAAATTAAAACGCATTCAATTCATGCAGCATCATCGCTAACCTCAATGATAGGAGAGTGCGGTTTGCATTTTTACAAAGTGGGAAGAATTGCAACAATAATGAGTGAAATGAAATCACTGACAACGCCATATTATGTAATATACAAAAATATCATTGAAGGTAATCATACAGTTCTTCTCTTAGAATACAATCAAGACAAGAATTTTTTCTTAGATCCTAAAGATGCATTAAATGGATTATTAGAAACTGAAAAAGGTCAAATAAGAAATGTTATCAGTTCGTCAACATATGTAATTGTAGCATCCAGGATAGGGTTCAAAGATCAAAAAATTATTTCAGGTAAAATATCAAGTTTGAAGAAAATTGACTTTGGCAAGCCCCCACATACTGTAATTATTCCAGGCAGATTACATTTTACTGAGTCAGATGCTTTGAAATTATTCGGAGAATGTATTGATGAACCATTTGACAATACAGAAAAAACAAAAAAGATATCCATCCAAATGATGAAAAAATATGTTCCAATGGTTCGAGAAGCACTAGAGGAAGTAGGACCACTATACAAAGATCAAAAAGAATTTCAAGGAATTTTAGAAAATGCAGAATTGTATGTCAAGGATGCAGAAAAATTTCTAGAAGATGGTCAAGATGAAGTAGCAATATTGAGTATAGGGTATGCAGATGGTCTTGTTGATGCATTGAGATTGGCAAAAGGCCTTGATCCAAAGATGTAATTTTTAGCGATGAATTAAAGAGTGGGTCAAAAATAGAAAAAACATTGGAGCAAATTCAAAAAACCATACTATCCATCATGTATGTCTGTCAAATTGAGGGGAAAGAAGTATTTGAGATACTCAAGAAAAAAACCATGCTTTCTGAAGATTTGATCAATGGAGAAATTAACAATTTAATCAAAAACCAATTGGTTAATGAAGATAGAAAATCAATTACTGAAAAAGGAAGAAAATCACTATGTGTTGTATTAGCAGGAGGGGTTTTTGATATTATTCATCCAGGGCATATTCACACATTAAATGCAGCAAAAGATCTAGGCGATGTTTTAGTTGTTGTAGTTGCAACTGACAATACAGCAGTTAAAATGAAAAAAAGAAAACCACTTCATGTACAAGAACAAAGACAAGAATTAGTAAATTCATTATCAATGGTAGATCTTTGTTTAATTGGACAAGAAAACGACATATTCAAAACTGTAAATCATGTAAAACCACAAATTATTGCATTAGGATATGATCAAGTTCATCAAGAGAAATTCATAACAGAAGGATGTAAAAAAATACAACTTGATGCAAAAGTTGCAAGATTACAATCCCCAATACCTGAGAGTTCTAGTTCAAAAATTCAGAAAGAGTATGGCGAATCTATTCATGGAATTTAGGAATTTATTGGAATTTTTATAGAAACTTTCGAACCATCTTTTAGTTTTGCAGTTTTTCGCATACATGATTTTGAAATCAATTCTATAATAGAATCATCATGATGTGTACGCTCAAGAATTATTAATTCACAATTTGTAGAGTTGTTTAATTTTGCATTAAAGCATTTCACCCAACCATAAGTTCTCTTTCCATCTGAAAAGCTATTAATTTTTACACCATTCAAGGTTTCAAATTGTTTAATTGCTTCTTGATGAATTTTTTGATCCAATCTAACATTAAGAGTTCCAGGATATGGAACATATCCAATTTTAGATTGGAATTGTTTCGTGTATCCCTTTAATCCCATATAGTATGCACCTTCACCCATTCCAGAAACTAAAGTTCCCTTGAGTTCAACATGAGAAGGAGAAGAATCAAGACTTTTTTGTAATATTGCTGAAAGTTTTACCATTTCAGAATATCCTTTTGAAGTAATTTTTACAGAGATATTTCGTCCACTAATTATTCTCTCAATGAATTGATTTTGTTCTAATTCTAGAAGATGTTTCGAGGCTGCCTGTTGTGATTTTTTGATATTTTTTCCTAAAGATGAAGTAGTGATTGAAACATAGTTGTATTTGGCACCTTTTGAAAGTAAATATGAAAGAGTTAGGATGTGCTGAATTTTTAGCTCAGTCATCTATTCTAAGATATGCCCAAGTCACCGAATGTTTTGAGTGTCATTCCATCAGAGTTTGATAATTTTGCAACTCTGTGTCCAATTACACATTCAACACCAGCATTTTTGGCACCTTCTAAAAGTCTCTGAGTGATAATTCCATCCAGTAGAAGATATTTGATTCCAGATTGTGAGGATAGTTTGCTTACAACTTCACTGATTGGAACTTTGAAAATTTCATTTTGATCAGCATCTAATGCTACTGCTTCAAGTGTTTCATTTAGATTTGGAAACACTTTGGCAGCCATCTCTGCAACAGGTTTATCATCTTCATTTTTTATCTCTGGTGCAGGCTTTCCATCTTTAATCTCAGTAGCAATTGGACTTAAAATCTCATCAATTCTCGATGGAGTTAGTTCTTCAACTTCAACACCAGTGTCTGCTTGAAGTTCATAATCTAAAGTAACAACAGATTTGAGTTCTTTAAGAATAAATCCACCTGATCTATCACCATCTAAAAATGCAACAACAGTATCTTTCTTGCCACATAGTTCTTTGATTGATTCATCTATTTTTGCACCTTCAATTGCAAGTGCATTATCATAGCCTGCTCTTAGAAGATTGATTACATCAGCTCTTCCTTCAACTAGAATTACCCAATTAGAATCGAAAACACCTGAACTACATGTTAATTTTGATGGTCCATATGTTGATAATTTTCCAGTATCACCTTGGTGAACATCATTTAACATAGTTTCACCTTCACTAACAGTTTTAGTTGCCCATTTTTGCTTGATCTCTTTTGCGCGTCTTACAATATCATCTTTCTTTGCAGCTCGTACATCATCAATAGCTTCTAATTTGAATTTACAATCAAACGGACCTACTTTGTCAATGCTTTCAATTCCAGCAGCAATTAATGCACAAGTATCAATGTCTGTACTCATTGGGATTAATGCATCACCATTAGTGGTGTTAGAGGTAGGTTTTGCATTAACTTCAATGCGGCCGACTTTGGAAACTCGTTGCAGTTCATTCAAATTCATCTCTGGGCCTAACAGTCCTTCTGTTTGGCCAAAGATGGCTCCGATTATATCTGCTCTTTCAACGAGTCCATCGACTTCATAGGAAAGTTTAACGTGATATTTGACAATTCCTGATTGAGGCATAAACTATTCATCTCCTTTATTATCATATTTTGAGTCTCTACCTGCGATATATGAGGGTATCGCAAAAAATAGTCTGAAAAATATAAAATTTTTCAAAAATTTATCGATACAGCAAACGCTATAGAATAATCTAAAAATGAAAAATAATGTAGTTGTTTATTCAGTGCTAAATGAAGAACCACATGAACAGGATTTTGTAACATTTGGATTGTTAATTTTGAATCCTGAGCCCATTAGGCTTTCAATATAGTCTACGTTTGCACCCTG
Organism: Nitrosopumilus oxyclinae; assembly: GCF_013407165.1. Classification (NCBI taxonomy): domain Archaea; kingdom Thermoproteati; phylum Nitrososphaerota; class Nitrososphaeria; order Nitrosopumilales; family Nitrosopumilaceae; genus Nitrosopumilus; species Nitrosopumilus oxyclinae. The sequence continues at coordinate 1,218,276 of NZ_CP026994.1, forward strand.
TAGATGATCAACGCTGTAGCTGTCAATTAGGAGTTTTACTCCATTTTCTTCCATGACGATGTCATCTTCTTCTGGTGCTTTTTCAAAGCCCATTCCATAAGATAGACCAGAACAACCTCCACCTTGAACATATACTCTAAGGTATTCAGGGGATTCTGCTTCTTCTTTCATGAATTCATGAATTTTTTCAGCTGCTTTTGCGGTAACTGTGACCATCTTTTGTGTTTGCTCAGTTGCCATAATAAAGACAAAAGGTGATTCAAATTATAATAATCTTTTCCCCCCAGGCATACTAGTAATTTACAAAATTAGAGAATAGTTACATAGTTTCAGAGATCTGCAAATATTTGACTAAATTGTTCTTTCATGCAAGAATTAGTTTAATCTATGAAAATAAGGCTGTGCACTGCAAGACAATGTGTACTCAGGTGATAAATCATCTACAAGATATTTCAGGATATGAAGTGCAGATCTGTGAAAATGCCTGTTCTAACTATAGTATTTTCAATCCTTTTGATTTCATTTACAGTCAATGACGCAGTTGCAGAATCAGTTCCAGAATAGGTCAAAAATAACGCATTATGGTATGGTCAAGGAGATATTTCAGAATTAGAATTTCTCAATGCCATTAAATTTTTGGTTGATAGCGGCATCATTATACTAGACTCTACAGATGTTGTTTCAAAAAGGATGGAAGCTCAAATAATAATTCCTAATGGAAATTTTGATGTATCAGGTAGTGGATTTTACTTGCCACTGAATCTTGAAATTAAAACAAACACCAAAGTCATCTGGGCAAATGAAGACTCTGTTCCACATAACATCCAAAGTCAAGATGAATTTGGAAAAGTAATTGATATCTTTAACAGTCCACCATTGAATACCGGAGATAGATTCGAATATACATTTGATGAAGCGGGGGCATACAACTACTATTGTTCATTTCATCCATGGAGAGTAGGAATAGTTACAGTAAAGTAGAATTAGTAAAACTCTAGCTTTTTTAAATTAATAAAATAAGAAAGAAATTAGAAATAGCTATTTCTTTGACTTGTTAACAAATGCAGTCATTCTCTCTTCCCTGTCAGGATGAGTGAAGCAATTTCTCCAAGCAAGAAGTTCTAGAGCAAGACCAGTATCAAGATCTGCATTTCTTCCTTTGTTGATTGCAACTTTAGACATCTGAACACCCATTGTAGAGTTTCCAGCTATTTGTTGGGCCATTTTCAAAGCTTCTTCTTGTAATGATGCAAGAGGAACTACTTGATTTACAAGACCAATTTCTTTAGCCTCTTCTGCTTTGACCATTTTACCTGTGTAAACAAGTTCTTTTGCCTTTGCTATTCCCACGATTCTCATTAATCTTTGAGTACCACCCCATCCAGGAGGTACACCTATTGTTACTTCTGGTTGACCTAGTCTAGCAGTATCCGCTGCTATTCTAATATCACAAGACATTGCAAGTTCGCAACCTCCCCCTAAAGCAAAACCATTAACTGCTGCAATAGTTGGTTGTTTAACTAATTCAACAGTTGCAGTGACAAGCTGACCTGTCTTTGCATATTCAACTGATTCATCTGCAGAGATTTTAGACATGTATTCTATATCTGCACCAGCAGAAAATGCCTTTTCTCCTTCACCAGTCAAAATGATAACTTTGACATTATCGTTTTGGTTTAGTTCTTCAAAAGTTTTGATTAGTTCTTTTGCAACATCAGTATTCATAGCATTGAGTTTGTCAGGTCTGTTGATCTTGACAGTACAAATGCCATCAGAAGTAGATGTGGTAACTAGTGACATAATAATTTGCGAAGTGATATAGGAATTAAATGTTCTCTATTTTCCGAGGACTTTGCCCCATTGAGCCAATGCAGATGCTGCGGCAACCCAAGTTCTAAGATCTTGATAAACTGGAACATTATGTTTCTCAATCAATTTTATCATTTTTTCAGTATATGGACCACCATTACCTCCAGCAAGAATTGGTTTCTTCTTTTTCTTTGAAAGTTCTGCTAGATAACCAACAATTGTTTCTTCAAGTGGATCATCTTGGAAGACAAACCATGGCATTGCAATATCAATATTTTGCTCATCTAAGAATTGTTGAATGACAAATCGATAGTCATCGGCAGTTGCACCACCACCAACATCTGCTGGATTTCCATTATGAATAGGAACAGTAGGTGGGAAATGATCCTTGATCTTTTTCGTAATTTTTGGAGATAATTTTCCTATTGTAAGCCCTAATCTCTCCAATTGATCAATTCCGCCAATCATTGGACCAGCACCATTACTTGTCATAGCAACACGATTGCCCTTTGCAGGAGGTTGCCATGCTAGTGCCTTTAAGACTCCAACTAGTTCTTGATAACTATCAACTGAAATAATTCCTGCTTGCTTGAATGCACCCATAATCATTGCATTTGAGCCTCCAAGTGAACCTGTATGAGATGCAGCTTGTTTTGCACCTGCAGCAGTTCTACCACTCTTCCAAATAACGATAGGTTTCTTTTTCTCTTTCATTACACGTTTTGCAGTATTGATGAATTTTCTGCCATCACCAAATCCTTCAACGTACAATCCAATTACTTTAGTTTGAGGATCATTTGCAGCATACCATATCATATCTGCTTCATCAACATCAGAACGATTACCAAAGCTAATCATCTTGGATAATCCAAACAAATCAGCACTTTCTAACATACTAATTCCCATGGTTCCACTTTGTGAGAAAAATGCAACAGGACCTAATTTTGAACGTACCATTCTTTCTTGTCCTTGAAATGCACAATCAAGTCTATTTGCAGCATTGAACATTCCAATACAGTTAGGACCGATTACACGAATTTTGTGTTTTAGAGATAATTCTTTCACTTCAGCTTCCATAGCGGCTCTATCGCCACCAAGCTCTTTACCACCACCGGAAACGATTACAACATTATGGATTCCTTTCTTAGCGCAAGTCTTCATGATTGGTCCACATAAGGAAAGATCAATACAAACAACAACTAGATCAACCTTTTCAGTTATTGCATCTAATGATGGATAACATTTGATTCCAAGAATTGATTTTTGTTTAGGGTTAATTGGATATACTTTACCTTTGTAATCTTGTTTTCCAAGTGCATCTAATACAGAATTACCAATTTTTCCAGGTGTTGCAGATGCACCAACTAGTGCAACAGACTTTGGAGTAAAGAATGACTCCATTGAGGTAATGACTGGTTTTTCTTTTGAAATTGAATTCTTTCTTAGTTTATTATTTAGAATAATTTTTGCATCAACTACAAAGTGGGATTTTGGATAAACAACTACTGGATTGAAATCTATACTGTTAATGTAATCTGCATTTTCTACGCCTAATTTTCCAATTTGAACTAACATTTTTGCCACCATGTTAAGATCAACTGGTGCACTACCTCTGAAACCTTTGAGGAGTTTAGAGCCTTTGAGTTCATTTATCATAGATTTTGCATCTGATGTAGTAATTGGTAGCATTCTAAATGCAACATCTTTGAAGACTTCGGTCATTACACCACCTAATCCAGCCATGATCATTGGACCAAATTGCGGATCATTTTGAATACCTACAATTAACTCAACACCTTTTGGAACCATCTTTTCCAAAAGAATTCCTTTAACTTCAACACCTTTCTTTTTAGAAAGACGACCATACATGTCATTGAATGTCTTTTTTACATCATTGACATTATCAATTCCAACTTTAACTCCACCAACATCAGTTTTGTGTAAAATTTGTGGAGATACAACTTTCATAACAAGAGGAAATCCAATTTTTTTTGCTTGTTTTACGGCATCATCTGCAGAAGTGGCAAGTGCATAAGGTGGAACTTTAACTCCATAGGTTTTGAGAATAGATTTTGATGTTTCTTCAGTGATAACTTTATGATCTGTTTGAATAATTTCTTCAAAAATTTTCTTCACAGCAGTTACCATTCGATCGATGGAATTAGAATTAACTATATTAAACTTTGGTCAAAGGTCAAATGATAATTTGAAATTATTGTAAAAATTATTCATATTTGATTTTACAATTGAAATATTTTCAATAATATCTGAGCGAATTTTTTTTGGATCGATGTAGGGTATTTTTTGTAATTGTGTTTCAGTATTATCAAGCCACAAATTCACCATCTCCTCATTTACCTCCAAATGAAATTGTAACCCAACTGCACTCTTGTATTGAAATGCCTGATTAGAATAATGCTCTGATGAGGCTAATTGGACTGAACCTTGAGGTAAATCAAATGTATCCCCGTGCCAATGAAAAACAGTAAATGGATTTTTGAAACCAGAAAAAAATGAAGAGTCGTTAGTAATTTCCAAATCATGGTAAAATCCAATTTCTTTTTTTGGTCCACTATACACTTTAGCACCAAATGTCTTTGCAATTAATTGTGAACCCAAACAAATTCCAAGTACGGGGGTGTTTTTTTCTACAGAATTTTTGATTAAAAGTTGCTCAGCCTTTAGATAATCTAAATCATCATTTGCACTTTCAGGTGCACCTAAAATTACAACTAGAGAGAAATTTTTGTCAGGTATCTTTTCATGTTTTGCATTTATTGATGTGATTTCAAATCCATCTTTTTGTAAAAGTTCACCCAGATATCCTGAGCCTTCTATTCTTGTATTTTGTACAAGGAGTACATCTGACATTTTCCTAAACTTCTAGTCCTGTAACTACCCACTCAAGACTTCGGAGTACTCCTTGATAGTATTTCATGGCATCCATGGATTCAGTTTTTACTAGTCTTTCTTCAATTACTTTTCTATATTCTGCAATTTCTAATTCAGTTTTCATATTACTCAATAAATTATTTGCAAGTAAAAATATGCTCTGTTTTAATATGTTATAATCTCTCAAAGAGTATGCTAGTATCAGAACAAGAAATTCTAGAATTGAAAGAATTTATTTTTCAATTAAATGCCATAGAAAATGGTGTTGTAATAGTTGAAGGGAAACGAGATTCTAATGCATTAAGGAAGATTGGCTATACTGGAAAAGTTTTAGAATTTCATAGATTTACAGGTATGATAAATTTTACAGATTCTGTAGCAAAATTTGAAAGATTGATCATTCTCTTTGATAGAGATAAAAAAGGTAGAACATTAACTGGGAAAACAATTCAGTTATTGCAAAGAAGGACAAAAGTAGATCTCACTTTCAAAAGAAAATTACGCATTATTACAAAAGGGAAAATAATGTTTATTGAACAACTAGTAAGTTACGAATCTTATTTAGCCTAAGATTATGGCCAAATACCTTTTTGGTTAAATGCCTCTAGTACTCTTTCAACAGCTAAAACCATAGTTGCTTTCCTCATATCGATTTTGTGCTTTTTACTGAGTGCATATGCGTCTTTGAATCCCTTTGTAATGTTTGCCTCCATTTTGTTAGCAACTTCATCAAAAGTCCAATAGTATCCCATATTGTTTTGAACCCACTCCAAATATGAAATACATACACCACCAGAGTTTGCCAAAATATCAGGGATTACTAGAATTTTCTTTTGATAGATAATTGGATCTGCTTCAGGTAACGTTGGACCATTTGCAGCTTCTGCAATTATTTTACATTTGAGATTTTTTGCAATCTTTGCATTGATTTGATTCTCTAGTGCACCTGGAACTAGAACATCGCATTTTGTTGTAAGTAATTCTTCAGTTGAAACTTTTTTACTGCCAGGGAATCCAACGACGGAACCTTTCTTTGCTTTGTGAGCTAGAATTGCACTAACTTTTGCACCTTTAGGAATTAAGATTGAACCTTTAGAATCACTGACACCAATAATTTTTGCACCCATTTTTTCAAGATACTCTCCTGCAAATGTTGATGCATTACCAAATCCTTGTAAAACAACTTTGGCACCTTTCAAATTTAATTTCAATGTCTTTGCAGCTTCTCTAACTGTATATGCTGCTCCCAATCCGGTTGCAACATTTCTTGCAAGTGAACCACCCATCGAAATTGGTTTTCCAGTAATTACACCAGGGGTAGAGATATTTCCGTTTAATTTGTTAAATGTATCCATAATTTGCGTCATTTCTTTTCCTGTAGTGTATACATCAGGTGCAGGAATATCTTTTCCAGGACCAATAATTTCATTAATTTTAAATGCAAATCCCCTAGTGAGTCGTTCTAATTCACCTTCACTAATTTTTTCAGTTTTTGGATTAACATAAACTCCACCTTTACCTCCACCAAGTGGTACATCAACAATTGCACATTTCCATGTCATCCAAGAAGAAAGTGCCATGACTTCACGTTCCATGTATTCAACGCCACCTTCAGGATTAAAGTAACGAATTCCACCTTTGTATGGGCCTCGGTCATTGTTATGTTGACTTCTAAAACCTGTAAAAATTCTAATTTTACCATTATCCATTTTTACTGGAATTTTAACCCGCAAAACTTTGTTTGGCATTGCCAAATATTCTCTAATACCTTTATCTTTAATTCCTAAAATATCACAAGCATCATTAACTTGTCCAGTTGCATTTGCAAACGGATCATTTTTGACCAAGATGATTTTGAAAACGGTGCATATTATATTAAGTTTAGTTCAAAATATTAGATCGCAAATTTAAAAATTTATCAGAGATAGACTTTGGTGTGATTCATCTTTCTATCTAATTTGTCAATTGCCTCATCGAGTGCACCAATGTTAATTTCTAGAAAATTTGATAGATGAAAAATAGCACCGTATCTTTCTCCAATCTTTGAAACCATATTGTTTTTTTCCAAGACTTTCATATGATGTTGGACTGCTTTGTAGTCAAGATCTAATTCCTTTGCCAATTGGTGTGTATTGTATGGTTTCTCTAGAAGATGAATAATTATCCGTAGTCGCGTAAAACCACCTCTGGTGCTTGTGAATAAGTAAAGTAAAAGTTTCCTTGTTTGTTTATCGGTTTTTCTTGTGGTTGAAACTTGTTTTGATCTAATAATTTCTTTGAATTCTAGGAGTTGGTTGACCATGGTTCTTGAATTCAATTAGTCATTTTTGCTTAAAACCCTATTTCCAGATCTACTCCATATTCAGGCAAGACAATTACCCTTAAATTGACTCAGAATGAACTCGTGATGATATGATGGCATCACGTGGATACGATATGACCCCTACAATGTATTCTCCTGACGGTAGGATATACCAAGTCGAATATGCCATTGAGACAGTAAAAAGAGGAACTTTAGCTATTGGTGTCAGCAGTAAACAAGGTGTCATTATGGCAGTTGAAGAGAAACCTCGAACTTTACAAACTAGTAATGTTACTCAAAAAATATTTCAAGTTGATTATCACATAGGAGTTGCAGCAGCAGGATACATTCCAGATGCAAGAGTCCAAGTTGATGGAGCACGATTTTTCTCACAGGGAAATAGAATGACATATGATGAATCTGTCGAAGTTGCAACAGTTGCAAAACATTTAGCAGATCAAGCTCATCAATTCACACAATATGGAGGAGTACGTCCAAATGGTGTTTCTATGATTATTGCAGGAATTGATCAAAAAGGTGAATCAATCTATGTAACAGATCCTAGCGGAACATATGTCCAATTTTCAGCAGTTGCAATTGGAGCAGGGTCTGATGACGTAAATGCATTTTTGGAAAAACATTACAAAGAAGATTTGAGTTTAGAAGATGCAGCATCATTAGCTATCGCAGCAATTAATCTAAAAGCAGAAGCAAAAGACGGAGTCAACAACATAAAGATGGCAAAAATTACAACTGAATCTAAAATATTTGAGAAAGTTTCAGACTCTGATCTACAAAATTATTCTCAAAACGCATCAAAGTTTGCTCCAGAGTAAACTCTTTGATTTGAAACCTATTCAAACTAGTATACTGAGACGATAGATTATGGGTTTAGGAAGTTATTGGGGAGAAGTAATGGAAGTACTTCGAGAAATTATTCCAATTTATGACAAAGTCAATTCAATCATTTCATTAGGCAAAGATAAAGAGCATCGTATTAGAGGAATCTCAAACAGAGTATTTCCAGGAAACAAAATTCTAGATGCAGGTTCAGGTTTTGGAAACATGTCAAAAACAGCAATGAATCTAACTGATGGAAAAATTTCAATTACACTGTATGATCCACTTGTGCCAATGCTAAAAAACACAAGTACGTTTTTTGAAGAATCTCCAGACATGGCAAATGGTGTTTTTGAGCACATTCCATTCAAAGATGAAGAATTTGATGCAGTGTTATGTGGATATTCATTAAGGGACGCAATTAATTTGAGAATTGCAATTTCTGAAATTCACAGAGTGTTGAAAAAAGATGGTAGATTTGTAATTGTTGATTTGGGAAAACCAGATGAAGCATTTTTCAGAGCAGGCGTTTCATTTTATCTAAGATGTATTCTACCAATTCTTGCATTTGCTGCAGGGGGAAGACTGGGATTAAAGTTTGGAACACTTTATGGTACATACAAAAGATGGCCACAAAACAAAAAACTAGAAGGATTAATTCTGGAAAAATTTTCAAGAGTAGAATTTGAGAAAGATCTTATGGGTGGGGCAATAATGGTTGCCGCATACAAATGAATAGAATTCTGATACTAGTCAACATCACGGGATTAATCATTGGGATTTCATATGGATTACACGGTCCAATTCTTCCAGTATTTGCAAAAAATGTCATTGGTGCAACATATTCAGAACTTGGCCTGATTGGATTAACGAATTTTATTCCTTACATGTTCATTCCACTTTTTGTAGGAATTTTACTTGATAGAATAAACAATGGATACTTGTTATCTATAGGTGCAGCAATTAATTCTGCATCAGTTTATCTTCTATCCATTGCACAGTCAGTTCCAGAAATTATGGGATTTAGAATTATGACAGGAATAGCTCATGCATTTTTCTGGCCACCTTGTGAAGCAATCATTTCAAATGAAAGTTCTGAAAAAAACAGGGTGAAAAACATCTCATGGTTTACAATGTTTTTTGTAATGGGGTTCATGGTAGGCCCATTACTTGGCACAATATTACTTGAAGGCATGGATATCACATACAGAGTATTATTCCAAATTGCAGCATTCATTCTCGCTGCTGCGATAATTACGTCACTTTTAGCCTCAAGAAAAAATGTAAAAAAACATCACGGAAAATTCTCATTTTCATCAATTAAAGAAATGAAGAGATTTCCTGAAGTTATAGTATTATTGATTTTCTGCACTTCATCATTTGGGATAATTCTAACAATTTATCCAGCATTTCTCAATGATAATGGAATGTCTGCATCAGATATTTTACTATTGTATTTTGTTTTTGGGATTTCACGTGTTGTATCTCTTGCATTGGCAGGAAAGTTTGCAAGAAGAACCAGTCAAACTTTGATTGCAGGAACTATTGCAGTATCAGCAGGATTAGCCATATCAGTTGTTGCTGATTCAATATTCACTTTTGGAATAGCCCTAGTTCTAATGGGATTTGGATTTAGCATATTCTTCCCGTTAACATTGGAGATTATTTTGAGTAAAACTCGAAAACAGATTTCAGGAAAAATTATCGGAGCATATGAAACAGTTTTTGGCATGGGTTGGGCCATAGGTCCAACTATTGGAGGCCCCATTACACAATCATTTGGAAATGAGACACCATATGTCGTATTTTGCATCATAGGAATAGGAGTTACATTATTTGCAATAAATGCTAGAAAGAAATTAGAACCGCAAAGAATATCAAATTAGATATCCATAGTTCCACGTTTTTTAGTACAGAGATCTAGTGCATCATCAATATTTGTGACAAAGACTTTGCCATCTCCTTTAGTTCCCGTACATGCAACATTTGTAATTGCATTTAGTACATCATCTAGTTTGGGATCATCTACAACACAAATGATCATATCTTTACTGAAATATTGTCCAACTAGTGGAGGATCTTGTGCTCCTTGGCCTTGTACTTGATGAGTAGTTACACCGCCAACACCAACTTTTTTGATTGCAGCAATTACTGCATCTTTTACTGCTGGTTGAACGATTGCTTCTATTTTTTTCATAAAAATTATCAGTTCTGAATTTCTTTAAATCAATACGTGAATTCTCATTAGTGATATTCAATGATGAAATTGGTAATTTAGGCATAAATTTTGAACATTACGTTTAATTTCAATTTAAAAAATATCAAAACATGTTTGATTATTCACTAAATATAGGTGGAAGTGAATGGATGATAATTATTTTCGTAGCATTGGTTTTGATTTTAGGAACTGGGAAATTACCAGGAGCTGCTAGAAAGATGGGAAAAGCAGTTAATGAATACAACAAAGCCAAAAATGAAATCCAAGAGCAAATGAAAGATATCACAGATGAAGTTCCCAAAATTTCAGGACCTGTTGAAACAGAACGAGAAAAGTTAGAGATGATTGCAAAATCAGCTGGCGTGAAAACAGAAGGTAAAACAGATGATGAGATTAGAGAAAGTATTGCATCAAAAATTGGTCAAAAAAGAACAGATGAGTCTGAAAAAAAGGAATAATCTATTTTGATTTTTTAATTCTATAGGTATTAGTGTCTAGTCGTTTTTTTGCAAATTTGTAATAATCTGGAACTATTTCAAAACCAAGAAATTTTCTTTTCAGAGATTTGCTAACTACTGCAACTTGACCAGAACCAAGAAATGGATCAAATACCAAGTCATTTTTTTCACTTGAATATTCCAATAGTTTTTCAATAATTTCAGAAGGCAGTTTAGTCGGAGTTTTTTCATCACCGGTCCAATATTCTCTTTTGATGTCCCAGACATCTTCCTTGTCTCTATAATGAAGACTTCTACCATCTTTTGTTTTTTCATCTTTTTTGAACCTAGAAAATGGGAAAAATTTTCGTTTCTTATCATCTTTGCAGACATAAAGACAATGATAATGAGAAGTAACAAATTTTCTTTTAGTAACTACTCCAAACTGATATTTCCAAACCACATGATTTACTGTTGTAAATCCAACATCATCTAGTGCACATAAGATATCTTTGAGATTATTCCAACCTGAAAAAATATACATGCTACCAGAATCCTTCAAAATTCTAAAAACTTCACTCATCCATGCAAATGTGAAATCATAATAATCCTCAGGTTTGATTTCATTGTATCCAGATAATACCCTTGAAGAAGTTCTGTTATAATTTGCCTTTTTAGCCTTAAAATTTATTGCAAATGGTGGATCAGTAATTACAAGATCAATTTTATTTTTAGGAATTAATTTCATTCCTTCAATACAGTTTTGATTGTAAATTTTGTTAATTTCTATTTTTTTCATTTTTAAATTCAAGACTCTCTTCTAGCTTAATAATGTCGTGGGTGATAACACCTATCAAACAATAAATCATCAATGATTACTTATCAAGTAGATCTTGAAATTCTCCTGTCCTAAATGTAAATCAAAAATTGGAATTCAAAAAACATTCAACAAAAAAATGCATGTTTCTTGTGAAAAATGTGGATTAGAAGATCTGCTTGAATTTTCAAAAAATGCCGATGAAGTCTTTCTAGAATTTCTTTCAAGATTTGACAAAGGACTAGTAACTGAGGGAGGACTATCTGAAGGCCTCAAAGATGAAGGAATTGTGAGAGGAGAAGATGAGATTAAAGAAATGATAGGGAAAAATAATCCAGATAAAATTACTGAAGAAATCCTTTTTTCAAAAAAAGACTATATTTCAGAATACAAGGTTTTAAGCAACCCTGAGCCTAAAATGGGCTGTAAAGTAGAAGAATTAGGACTAGATGAATCAATAACTGAGCATCTCAAGGAACTAAAAATTGATCAATTTTACAAATTTCAAGAAGAGGCCATCAAAGAAATTACATTTGGAGAAAATGTGATAATTGAAGCACCTACAGCATCTGGAAAAACAGAAGCATTTTTGATTCCAGTTATTCAAAGAATTAAAAAAGAAGCTGTAGATGAAAATGTTTTTGCAATTTTTGTATACCCTACAAAAGCATTAGCACGTGATCAGTATCCAAAAATTCAAAAATTTGCAGAAAAAATAGGAGTTAATGTCAAAGTCTTTGACGGAGACACAAAGCAAGAAGAGCGAAGAGAAATAATTGATCATCCTCCTCAAATTCTAATTACAAATTTTGATGTGCTACATTATCACATGTGGCATCAAACAAAATTTTCCTCGTTGTTATCGTCTACTAGAATTCTCATTACAGATGAGGCCCATGTATATTCAGGAATTTTTGGAACAAATGTTCACTATATTATAAAAAGACTAAAAAGAATTTGTACCAATAAATTACAATTTGTAGCAGCATCAGCAACTCTTGATGATGCAAAAGAATTCTGTCAAAAATTATTTGGTGAAAAAATGCAAAAAATTCAAGGCTCAGGTAAAAAAGGAAAAACAGATTTTGTAATGCTTTTCCCATCACTTCGAACACAGAGAGCTCTGATGGTTGAGCTAACAAAGAAACTAACTCAAAAAAATCACAAGACAATGGTTTTTAATAATTCACATCTAAACTCAGAACTTTTAGCAATTCAAGCAAAAAAACAAAAAGTCAACATCAAAGTTCACAGAGCTGGATTAATGGCAAATTACAGAACATCAGTTGAAAGGCAATTCAAAGAAGATCAATTACAAGCAATTTCATGCACTCCCACACTCGAATTAGGCATAGATGTGGGAAATGTGGATTGTGTGATATCATCAACTATTCCAGTAAATAGACTAGTTCAGAGAATAGGGAGAGCTGCTAGAAAAGGTCAAAGAGGATATGCATTTTTGGCATTGGGAAATGATCCAATCTCACAATATTACAAAAATCACCCTGATGATTATTTTGAAGATATTGAAAAAACATACATCGATCCCAAAAATCCCTTTGTTGAAGAATTTCAAATTTTAGCAATGGCATGTGATAGACCCATTTCAAAACATGAATTAAAGGAACATCAAGAAGTGATAGAACAGCATATAATTAATGAAAATCTAAAAGAATTCAACAATAGAATTATTCCAAATTTTGATAAAATCAATTCTATGTTAAGTGAATATAGTATCAGAGGGATTGGTAATTCAATCGATATTTTCCTAGATGGAAAAAAAGTAGGGGATAGAGTATTGCCAATTGCACTAGAAGAACTACACAAAGATGCAATTTATTTTCTAGCAGGTATTCGTTACAAGGTAAAGGAATTTGATTATCCAGAAAAAAACTATGCGAAACTAGAAAGAATTCCAAGGGATTACCCATACTATACAAAATCATTAACAGAAGAATGGCCTACAATTGAAACAGTTTATGAAAGAAGAAAAGCAAATGGAATTGAAGTAGCATTTTGTAAATTGCATGTTGAAAAAAAGGTGTATGGATATGTCAATATCGAGTTAGGGCAAGAAATAACTCAGGGTGAAAAAGTACAACTAGACACACCATTAGAGTATGATTTTGTAACCAAAGGAATTGTATTTCATGCACCAAGGCCGCTCAAAGTAATTGAAGAATCCGAAGATCAGGAATATACTGAAGCTAGTGGATACCATGCAACAGAACATGTAGTAATTGAGGGTAGCAATATGATTACTGGAGGAGTATCTCAAGATTTAGGAGGCATCTCATTAGGGACTTCAGGCTTGATTTTCATCTATGATGGGGCTATTGGAGGCAGTGGAGCTAGTAAAGCCCTCTATGACAGATTTGAAAAGGCACTTGAAAGAAGTATGTTTATCGTAAAAGAATGTCCTTGCAAAAATGAATCAGGATGTCCAAGATGTACTTTCTCATATAGATGTGGAAATAACAATGAATATCTCCACAAATATTCAGCATTAGAAATTTTGGAGAGGATTAATTCGGGAGAAGAAACAGAGTTGATAGATCCTACTGAAGGTGACAAACCCCTAGTATGATTAATCAAAATGGGATAAATATAACAAGAATCTAGAATCAATATGGAAAAAGTAGCTCTTGTCACAGGTAGTTCATCAGGAATCGGATTAGAAACAGCATTATCTTTAGCAAGAGATGGATATTACACATTTGCAAGTATGAGAAATCTTGAAAAAGCAGCAGAATTAGAACATGCTGCAAAAAAAGAAAATCTTCCAATAAAAGTAATTGAATTAGATGTAGATAGCGAACAATCAATTGTTTCTGCAATCAAAAAAGTTGTTTCAGAGGGAGGAAGATTGGATGTATTAGTTAACAATGCAGGATATGGTCAGTTTGGGTGTACAGAAGATCTAACAATAGATGATTTTAGAAAACAATTTGAAACAAATTTCTTCAGCATTGTAAGAATTATTCAAGAGGTTGCCCCAATAATGAGAAAACAAAACTCTGGAAACATTATCAATATCAGTTCAGTTGTAGGAAGAATGGGATTACCAGGATCCCCAGCTTATATCAGTTCAAAATTTGCATTAGAAGGGTTAGGAGAATGTTTGAGATATGAGTTAGGACAGTTTGGAATTAAAACTACAATGATTGAACCAGGAGTTATCAAAACTAATTTTTTTAATTCAATGAAAGTTCCAGAATCAAAAATTGATCCAAAATACAAGACCTTAACTGACAACATTTTAGCTGGTCTTAAAATGATGGTAGAAATGGGAACTGCCCCTTCACAAGTTGCAGATGTAGTAATGAAGGCAATACATGATGATGAAATGTTGCCACGATATGTGGTAGGTACAGATGCAGCCATGTTTATGGAGGCAAAAAAGATGAAAACTGACCTAGAATTTGAGAAATACATGAGTAAAGAGCTATTTCCTTAACTAACATCGTACTTCTACGCTAAATTGATATACAGATAGTATAGAAATTCATCAAAGTCCGCAATTTTAAGGTGAAATGAAATGAAATGGAAAACACTACAACACAATGGAATCTTGTTTCCTCCTGCATATGAGGCTCAAGGAATCAAGATAAAGATCAAAGGGGAGACTGTAAATCTCAATTTAACCCAAGAAGAAATGGTGTATCAATGGGCAAAAAAGAAAGACACCCCATATGCTCAAGATAAAGTATTTCAGAAAAACTTTACAGCAGATTTTGCAAAAACATTAGATTCAAAATTTAAAAAAATATCATATGATGATATTGATTTTTCAAACGCTTACAAAATAGTTGACAAAGAAAAAGACCTCAAAGAGATGATGAGTAAGGAGGAAAAGAAATCCCTTGCTGCAAAAAGAAAAGAATTACGAGAGAAATTAAAAGAAAAATACGGAGTCGCCATCATGGATGGAGAAAAAGTTGAAGTTGGAAATTATATGGCAGAACCACCAGGTATTTTCATTGGACGTGGAGAACATCCACTCCGAGGAAAATGGAAACCACCAGTTACTCCAAAAGATGTTACACTAAATCTTGGAAAAGAAGCCAAAGTACCTGAAGGGAAATGGGGAAAGATAATTCATGACAAAGATTCCATGTGGCTAGCTAGTTGGATGGATTTTCTAACACAAAAAAGAAAATATGTTTGGTTAGCAGATACTGCAGGATTAAAGCAAGGTCGAGACAAAGAAAAATATGAAAAAGCAGTAAAGCTTGCAAATGAAATTGAGAAGATAAAAGATAGAATTGTCAAAGACATGAAAAGTAAGGATCCAAAAATTAGTAGAATTGCTACTGCATGTTATTTGATTTATAGAACTGCAATGAGGGTAGGGGACGAAAAAGATCCAGATGAGGCAGATACAGTAGGTGCTACAACCCTAAGAAAGGAACATATCAAAATTACTGCAAATTCTATAGAGTTTGATTTTCTAGGTAAGGACAGTGTAAGATGGCAAGAAACAGTAGTAGCAGAAGGTCACGATAAACAATTTCATGAAAATCTAAAAAAACTAGTAGAAAAGAAAAAACCAAAAGATGAGATTTTTGATGACATTACATCAAGACATGTCAATGTGTATTATTCCAGCATAGTAAAGGGCCTAACAGCCAAAGTATTCAGAACATATCTTGCAACAAATGTAGTCAAGAACTATCTCGTAGAACATGATAACATGAAAGGAAAATCAGCTACTGAGAAACTATACCATGCAAAATTGGCAAATCTTGAAGCTGCCATGATGTGTAACCACAAGAGAACAATTCCTAAAACGTTTGAGCAATCTCTACAAAAGAAACGAGACACTTTGAAAAAGGCAGAAAAAGATCAAGCATGGAAGAAAACCCAAGAAACACTCAAAAAAGTAGAATCAAGTACTCCCAAAACTGACACTCAAAAGAAAAGTAAAACTAAAAGAATTAAGACATTAAATGAACAAATCAAAAAGCAAAAATCAAAACACAAAGAAAGATTAGAAAAATTAGGATTACAGATTGATTTGTCTGAAAAAACCAAAGATTACAACATTGGAACATCTTTAAGAAATTACATTGATCCTAGAGTCTTCAAGGCATGGACAGATGAAGTTGGGGCCGAATGGGAAAAACTCTACACTTCTGCTTTACAAAAGAAATTCCTATGGGTCAAAAATGAAAATGTCCTCTGGAAGGATATAAAGTAAAATTAGAATCATTTAATTTCCCAAATTTTTGACCTAATATTATGCCGGGGTAGCTCAGCCTGGTTAGAGTGCCAGTTCAATTGGTAAACTCTAACGGTTCTCCAACTAAGGCAATACTCATAATCTGGAGGTCGCGAGTTCGAAACTCGCCCCCGGCACACATAATTCAGTTAGAAACCCTCACTTTGACCATCAAAACTATGCAGAACTAGGCAGTTTTTGTAGGGTATCAAACTAATTTTACGATACTCTTTGAGAGTTTGAAATTCAACTCTACGTTGATTCATCTAATTATTTTTAGGGTGAAATGGTGTAGGTAAACGTGAATATTAGATTAATTTTTTGAGTACATTAAATGCCATGCTATGTCTTTCAGGAGTAATCCATAATCTTTTGTAGATCTGAAAATCAGTTTCAAGTACAATGGCTTTTGTTTTTGTAGGTCTTGTTGCATCAAAATGAAACCAGTCTTTAAAATTATTAGAGCCTGAAATTCTTAATCTGCCTGAAAATAACCCCATTTTCTTCTCAGAAATTTTTCGGACATGAGATAGCTTGACATCTTTCTTACCCCAAGGCAAACACCAAGATTTGAAATGAATCTTATCATCAAAAATTTGTATGTGTTTATCATTGTAAAGAGATGTTTTGGACATGAATTATTACAAATAATTATACATTTTAAACTATTCTACATGAACTACACTACCCTTCACAACAGTAAACAAATACCATAGAGGTAAAGTCAAGAACAAATTATTCAAACTGTTGTGAATTTTTTATTTTGTTCAACATATTTTTATCCTCTAAATTTTCCTCACAATAATTATTTGTGAATTAGTTTCTGCATGAAACTCTAACTCATTTCCACGAACTAAATCACCATTAGTGACTTTTTGTCCATTTAGTGTTCCTTTACCTAGAGTAACATATGCAATAAACTCACCATCAATTGATACAGTTTGTTTTGCATCAACTAGTCCAACATCAAGTATTGTTTTACTAGCAAATGTGTCATCTTGATTCTCATCCCCACCATAAACACGAATAATTTTTCCTTGTTGTAAAGAATATGATTTGTATCCTGCAGGCTCTCCAGATTTTTCAGGAGTAATCCACAACTGAATCATCCTGTTTTCTTTATCATCAGGATTTACTTCATTGTGTAGGAATCCTTCACCACCTGCACGTTGGACCTGGACTTGATTTGCCTCAATTATACTCCCTTCTTCTAATGATCCTTTATGGGAAATTCGTCCATCAACAATTACTGAGATTACATCAATTTCCTTGTGAGGATGCAAATGTGTTTCTCCATTTGGAATAAATTTTGCATCAGCTAGATATACAAAATTTCCAATTCCAGACCATGCTTTAGTGTCATTATTTCCAAAAACTCTAGGATCTACTACTAGACGATGCTCACGTATTCCTGCAAAACCTCCCAGTTTAAGATCATCTCTATGCAATACTTGTAATGTCATCACGATAACCTCCCAATTTCTAATTGAGATATCAGAACATCCAATATTATGCCATTTTTGAGGCTAATTTTCTTTTGATTTTGTATTTTATTACTATACATAGTATAGTTAGTATACTAAAGACTATATTAACAGAGTAGTGAAATTATAGATATCAACTTTCCATAAGGTAAGTTACTAATTTTTAGTAACTATAATAAAGTAAGTATAAATACGATTACTCTAAAAACAAAACATGACAGCAGATGAGCCAACTAGTGTAATGGATTGTTGTTCTTCAACTGATATGATGAAGTGCTGTCCAATTGATAACACGTTTAAAATTATTGGGAAAAAATTTACTATTCACATTATTCGTAACATGGCAATAATGGGACATTCTAGATTCAATCAATTATTAGACAGTATTGAAGATGCGAATCCAAAAACATTGTCTGCAAGATTAAAAGAAATGGAAAAAGCAAAACTCATCACACGTACCGTATATGATGAAGTTCCAATCAAAGTAGAATACCAATTAACGAAGAAAGGAGAAGATTTGAAAGGTATACTAGGGCAGATGGCAGCTTTTTCAATGAAACACTATGCAAAAGAAGTTTTCAAGGATGGAAAGCCACGTAAATTAAAACAAGTATTTAAAAAATCAATGATTGCTTTAAATTAATTTCTAGATCTAGTTCTAAGTTTTGCATGACAACATGGACATCTTATCTCTAAAGTTTTTACAAATAAAGAACAGTTAGTACATCTCTTGTAACCAGAAGAATATTTTAATCCGTTAGCTATTTTTTCTCCAGTGTATCTTACACAGATTCCTTTACAAACTTGACCCATAATAATACTAAAACTACAAAGAAGTTAAGTTGTATAGTAACCAAAAGGAAAGTTGATTTCTATTTGTTCACTTTCTATTATAAATATACAAATGATATTCACTTACATAAGGTAAGTTAGATGAGTATGACAACAAAAAATAACTACAAAAGAACAGAAACTTTCAAGTATGTTCTAGAAAACTTCACGCCAATACCCCCAAGCAATGTCACATTCACTCTAACCTTACTCCAAAGACCAGGAGGTGAAATGTATGGAATGTAACGGACCACAATGCTCAACTTTACGCACAAATTCAAGTAATAGCGAGTCTGAATCCTGTAGTTGTGATGGAGGCTGTGAATGCCCCTCCTGCTCAGGTCAAGATATGCTGAAATTTGCTGAAATCATGTGGCACAAGGCTGCAATGGCTGCAATGTTTGAAGCTAAAAAAGACAGAATAAAATCAAGACTAGAAAAATCATTTGGACCAACACTTGACAAAGGTGCAGATGCAGTAGTTGATGCAATATCAAAGAAAATCAGAAACGCAGTTCAAAGTTCAAAATCAGAACAAGAACTACATCAAAAGCTGTCTTCAATACTAAGTGAAGCGGCAAACTAGAGTTTTTTTAATCTAGTTTTTTTATTTTTTATTTATTTTACAAATCTTTAGAAATAAAAAATTAGATAGAACTTTCATCTATCTGCACTATTGTGCTCTGCCGATGTTTCCTGGTTTGGATTCATCATCACACAGTCTATCGCCGCAGACAATCTTAGCTGTTGCAGAGCCATATGATTTAGGAGATTGTGTACCTTCGCTACCTTTCCCTTTTTGTGCATCAGCTTCAGAAATAAGATCTGGTGATAATGCTACCATCACTAGAGGCAAGATTGCTAACAATCCAATGGTTTTCATTTTTTGGTTCATGGAATAATTTAGAATATCTTGCTTAAAGAAAAATTTCCAACTCTATACCAAATTAGACCCTAGTCTAACCCATGATCATTTTGTGTGTACTTTCTAGTGAGAGATGAAGTTTGTACACTTTGTCTCCTTTCAAAATAAATATTTGATCGTGTTCCTCAAAGAGTTCTATTACATCCTCAATCCCTGTTGATAACAAGTCAGGAGTTTTGTATGGACAAAACATCAATCCTCCCGCTTTATTTTGATTATATTCATGTTCAAGTTTTACTGCTTGAGATAATGATGTTCGGTTTGCAATATCACCAATTAAAAAATCCACACAACAAATTGGTTGGCTATTTGCTTTTTTAGAAATTTTTTCCATGACGCCATCATAATAACTTGTTAATTTTTTGAAATTAAGATCATATGGAATTATTGTTCCATCATACCATTTCATTTCATCTAATGTTTTAGTACCTGAATTATTCTTAGGACTAATGTGACACTTGAACCATCCATTCTTTTTTGCAAAATAGTCAAGTGATTTCAAAAGACTATCCATGGATTTATCATCAGAATACAAAACCAGGTGATGAATTTTTAGAGTATCATCTTTTTTTGCTAGCCAAGAATCAATGGCGTCTTTGACTAGGGAATTAATTGAAATCCCTTGCTCTTTTGCGGCATCCCCTAATGTAGAGTATATTTCCTCATCTACGCCTCGTACTAGAACATCTTTTGTCATGATTTATGTGCCTATATCTGGTATATAAAATGATAGCATGATATCAATTATAGATACACTATTATATGCTATCATGCTATCATATACTATGAATGCAATCACCGTCAGATCCATCACAACTTCAGCACATCCAGAAATGAAAAAAATTTTCTGGAGTTTGTTTGTCTCAACAAGAGGCGCTGCAAACCGAGTAAAAATAATGTCACTTCTGAGAAACAGACCTAGTAATCCAAACCAATTATCAAAAAATATTGAAATAGATTACAAGTGTACATCTCACCATCTAAAGGCATTAGAAGAGAATCACTTGGTAGAAAAACTTCAAGGTGGCGGAATAACTACATTCTTTGTGTCTCCCCTCTTTGAGGAAAACCAAAAAATGTTTGATGAAATTATTAATGTAGCATAATTTCATATTTCTTTTTTATTTTTGATCAGGGTTAGAGTTGGGTGTTGTTTGGTAAAATTATCTTAAACTAAATCTATAACCTAACTAACATGAATACCACAAGATTCATGGGAATAACTACAACAATACTATCCATTGCTTTGGTGGCTTTGTTTGTTCAACCCTCACTTGATTTTACGCAAGATGTGTTTGCAGAACCAAAAATGAAAAATGATTCTGTAAAACTAACATCACAGATTCAAACACAAGACAACGTTTCAATAGAATTCAGCGTACCTGAAACTATAATGGCAGGAACTCTAGTTCCAGTAAACGCACGAGTACATGATTCTGAACGTAATGCAAATCTATCGCACACAGATTGGTCATATGCAATAATTGGTCCTAATGGAGAGATAGTTCATAGAACTACTACACTTCATGGTCACTTTGGAATTATGAACTTTAAAGATAGTTTTCCAGAGGCAGGAACATACACCATAAAGTATACAGTATTATCATCAGGACCATTCATGCTTGGCTCCCCAGTACCAGAACTCGGACAAACAAGAGCTGTTGTATCTGGAGACTTGCTGAAATTCACTGAAGACCCAACTAACAACTTTGGTTCAAGAAGTTTTGAATTTTCTGTAAATGTCGGAAACCAAGGAAAGACCGTGATGTTACAAGGTTCAGAACCTGATACTGAAATTCAGGTAAAGTTTACCACACAGCCTGAACGGATTGTTGTAGGACAACCAACTACCTTACTCTTAGACGTAAATGACGCAAAAACAGGCGAGGACGCTACACACGTTGACGGTCAGATAAACATCAGTAGAGGATTCTATCATTATCCATCTACATCAGGTGACCAACCTAACGCACCAATACCAATTCCATTACATGGAGCATATCATGGTCATAGAGGTGCACTCTCAACAACACATACGTTCTCCCAAGCAGGAACATACTTGATTACAGCAGATCTTAATGCAATACCATATTCAAATCCCCTATTTGGTCAAGCATCAACTAGATTTGTAATCCAAGTCTTTGATAATGAAGGAACTGTAGAGGTAATGCAACAAATGGAAACAGTCAAAGAAAATACTGTGGACATTGTTGGATTAGAATCTCCATTTTATGTTCCAAACACTATCTCAGCAACTGCAGGTCAGACAATAACTTTTGATAACGTCGATGGCAATCAACATACTGTAACTTCTGTCAAGTCTGGAACTCTAGAACATGATGGAAAGTTTGATAGTAGTTTGATGCAACCTGGCGAAAAGTTTGAACTAGTTCTCAATGAGCGAGGCAACTATGACTATTTTTGTGCATTGCATACTGGTATGCAAGGGACAATCATAGTTTCTTAACTTTTTTTTCTAATATGGACAAATATTCAAATAATTTAACAGGAGGAATTTCACATGGCAGAAGCTAGTATTGCAGCATATGGTGTAACAGTAGGTGTTGCAATTGCATTTGCTCTAGTTTGTTTTGTATTGCGAGGTAAAGGTCACTCCGATGGAACACACAACCATGACTATGACAAAATTACAACAGATGATGCACATGTTCACCAAGAATAATTTTTTCTCTCAAAACAAAATTGTACATACAAATATTGATGATCATGATATAGTTGAATGTCCCATATGTAATCGTGAAATCAAACCGTATTGGGAGCCCCGATACAATGGAGTTCGAGCAACATGTGATGTGTGTGAGATTAATTGGCAAGAATCATGATTAAAATTAAAAGAGTTTATGATAACTATTCAGAAACTGATGGGCATAGAATACTGGTAGATAGACTATGGCCTAGGGGGATTTCTAAAGAAAACGCTAAAATTGATTTATGGATAAAAGAAATTACTCCAAGTACTGACTTGAGGAAATGGTATCATGATAATCTGGATAAACAAGAAGAATTTCAGAAAAAGTACATTGTAGAAATTGATAAAAATTTTGATTCATTAAATAATATAAAAAAAATATTAAACAATCAAAAAACCATCACACTTCTTACTGCATCAAAAGATTCTAAACCTATTCATGCCATAGTGTTGCAACAAAAATTAGAACGCTAAGATGCACTTATTGGAAAATATCAATTCTTCATTTATATTTAATTTTTCAAATAATTTCTTAAATTGATAGAACCTTACAGTAAATCGTTATTTTACTGATTATTTTGGCCCCTTTAGATAAACTAAATTGGGCGGCATCAAACTAATTTCACAAAACTCGCCCCCGGCACACATTATCCTATAACATTAAGTGCAAGATTCCATATTACAGGTTCAAAACTATGCCATTTTTGAAGAGTTTCAAACTAATCATACAATACATAACATCAAAAATTGTCTAAAAACTTCGACAAGGTTTTTACTGTAATCTTTAATCTTCAATCTAATGACTAATAATCAAAAAATAATACTAACTTCAATGATCCTCATGGGATTCATTATGACTATCCCATCATTTGCATTTGCTGAACAAGTATCAGTTAGCCTACCACAAGGATCGTCCACTACTGGATGTGAAGATACAAACGAATGTTTCATCCCATATGTGATTACAGTTAATCCTCGTGACGAGGTTGTATGGAGCAATGATGATTCTGCAGCACACACTGTAACAAGTGGAATGCCAGGATCCCCTGATGGAATCTTCGATAGCAGTATATTCATGGCAGGTACAACATTCTCACACACATTTGACACACTTGGAAAATATGATTACTTTTGTACGGTGCATCCTTGGATGTTAGGACAAGTGCTTGTAACTGTAGGTGGAGGTACTGACAAAGAATTGGGTACAATCACAATAGGATCAACTGTTGAATCAAATTCCAAAATCGACAATCTAATTGCAAATATTGAATCTAGTAATGGATACGCAAATGAGGTAATGACTATAGATGTCACAATTACAGATTTGAATGATATTCCTGCAGAGCACATTACCTACAACATACAAGCAATACATGGAACAATTGTATTGCTAAATGAAGAGGGACATGTACATTCAGGCCCTATGACTAACACCCATACAACAAAAGCTTTGACAATTGATGCATCTGATGCTTCACCTGTCACAATTACTGTTAATGTAATTGGGTTTGGACATGATGGACAATATCAAGAAGTATTTGGTGAAATAGCAAAAAAACAAGTAGTGCCAGAATTTGGAACTGTTGCAATGATGATACTCGTAGTATCTATAATCAGTATTATAGGAATAACTACAAAATCACGAATCATTCCAAGAATTTAAACAATAATTTTTTCTTTTTCTTTTGTAATCCCCTATTGTTAAATAAAATAATTTTATTTTAAAAGAAATAAAAAAATGGAGAAAAATTCTCCATTATATTTTTGAATTAAATGGGGAAACCAAAGAGTCAGCTATACTTTTGTTGATATTAACAAAAGCACTTGAATTTTCATTCCATGTCTTGATGTTTTGTTGTGCTGCATCAATTGATGCAATTGACATCTTGGTTTGAACATCTAATGATTTGTTAATCTTTTCTGCTGAATCATGTATCATACTGATTGATGCTTCTGGAAGATTGGATTTAATTCCAGCCTTTGTTGCAAATTCTCTCTGAATTTCAACAATCGATGATGATGCATTATTCAATGCTTTAGCATATTCTTGATACAGATTAGTAGCTGCTTGATGGAATTGTGGAATTGATTTTTCTATTGTTGAATAGAAATTATCCATGCCTTCTTTCCATATAGAATAGACATCTTTGTGATTGTTTGTATTTTCTAATTTACTCATATATCGCACCTCCTCCTAGTTGATTAAGTATAATTACTTGAGCTCCTCAAGCAGGTCTTCATCTTTTTTGAAGATCCATGTTAAACCAATCAAATCCATAGCAAGAACACTAGTTGAGAAAGGTTTTTTGGACTCACTTTCAACCATTCCAGATTGCTGGCTTTGAACGTCTATTGTGATTTGATTCATGAAGATAATAGATGTAAAGTAGTTATTTAAGCAGATGAAAATTGCTTAAAATCAACAACAACACAACCGGTTGAGTTTATTCTGAATAATGTCAACTAGGATTTTCCTTAATTATTTGAATCACTATTATGGCATAGTGAATTTGTGATAAAATAATTGCACACTCCCTTCAGTGGAAGTCTGCCTTTATTGCAATTCACTTGTAGAATGTTTGAATTTTAACTTAGAGAGGAACATAGTTGAATCCATAAAGGTCTAAATCATTATTGAGAAACGAGTATGTTGTTTATATTTAGAATTTGACATAACAAAATATGGCAGTAGATCAATCATCCAACAAAAAATCAAGTAATAATTCTACATTCATTATTGGTGGAGTAATTGCTCTAGTAGCAGGTCTGCTTTTTGCATATTTGATGTTCTACACTTCACCTGAAACAAACATAGAGATTGTCAAGGTGATAGCAGTTACAGAATCAGGATGTATTGCTGAAACAATGGATGGTTATTCAGTTAACATTGGTGAATGTAATGTCAAACCAGGTCAATATGTTAATGCTCTAGTGGATCAAAAGGTCAAAGACAGAGCAGCTGCAATGAATCCAACAAATTAATTTTTACTCTTTAGAATCAATTCTATGAAGATATCTAAGAATAATATTCCTTGAATCCTTTATCGGTTGGATATAGTTCAGTTTTTGGACCAAACATACCCTGTTTTTGAACTACTTTTAGCAATCCATTTTTCTCTAAATCTTCTAAAATAGAATCAAGATCTTGACTATCTAATCCAGTATTTTTCTGGATACTTTCAAAAGATTTTGACCCTCGGTTTAATGCTCCTAAAACAAGATCATTTTTTGATTGAGGTTTTGAGGAATCCATTTCTCGTTCTAAAGGTTCAGATTGACGGTCTTGAGCGGGTTTAACAAAACTAGGTTCAAAGGGTTTTGGTTGTTGAGGCTTGAAGAAACTTTTTCCTATACCTCGTTTTGCCAAAAGACGGGGGATAATTCTGGCTAATGGAATTGCCAAGAAAATTATGATATATATCCAAGAAAAATTTGGCTCTGCCATTAATTCCTGCATACATAGATGGCATAAATTTGTTAAGAGTAGAAAATGGACTAGTGATAATTAGATTGGTATAATAGTAGAAGGATCAAGTCTAAACACAGTGTCAAAATATCAATCTCCTAAAGTGAATGTCAACATGAATGGAGCAAAAATCGTTTTAGTTGCAATTTTCCTTCTAATTATAATCGGTGTAGTAGCATCAGCTTCTGTAAAAATAGTTGATTCAGGTCATCGAGGAGTACTGTTACACTGGAATGCAGTTGATCTTACAAAACCACCACTTGATGAAGGAATACATTTTGTCATACCATTCCAAGATGAAGTAGTCAACATTGAGGTTCGTACTCTAAAATATGCCAGTGAAGCTAGAAGTGCATCAAGAGATTTGCAAACAGTAGAAACAACTGTCACAGTCAATTATCATCCAGATAAAGAACAAGTCCATAATTTATACAAAAATTTAGGACTGGATTATGAAAATAGAGTAATTCAACCAGCCATAGAAGAAACAGTAAAACAAGTAACTGCAAATTATAATGCTGAAGAATTAATTACAAAAAGACCTCTAGTAAAACAAGATATTGAATTTTCAATTAGAGAGAGATTAAATCAATTTAATGTTGTAACAGAAGTTATCTCAATTACAGACTTTGAATTCTCCGCATTATTTGCATCTGCAATTGAATCTAAAGTTGAAGCAGAGCAAAATGCACTTAGAGCAGAAAATGACTTGAAAAGAATTGAAGTTGAAGCAAGACAAGCAGAGGCAAATGCCATAGGTTTAGCAAATGCAAACATTGCAGAAGCCAAAGGTGAAGCAGAAGCAATTGCAATTATCAATAGAGCATTGGCTGAGAATCCAAATTATCTTGATTGGCTAAAAACACAAGCATGGGATGGTAAACTACCTCTAGTGGTAGGTGAAGGTGGAACCCCATTTATTCAAATCCCAGTAAAACCTTAGATTTTTAAAAACTTAGTTATCATCTTTGTTTTTGTTATAATCCCTTATTGCATCATACATTGCAAGGAATTGTTCAGGTTCATTCTGTCTATAATTTTTTTCAAGATTTTGAATTTCCTGATGTGATATTTTCTCCCCTTTATTTTCAAAGTACTCCTTGATAATTTCAGAAGGGGTTTTTTTGATATTGTATTTTCTAAGGGATTGATTAACAGATCTTTTACAAATCAAATCATAAATTAAAAATCGATAAGCCAGATAACTTGATAATCCAATTATTGCAACAACAAGGATTGGAATAATAATAATTGCAGCCATATACAATTAGACATGATTTCAGTATTTCATTGTTGTTCTTTTTTATGAGATTTTATCTATTCAAGAATTACGCATAGTTACTTGATTTCCAACCGTATGATGAATTCCAACAACTAATTCTGAATGAGTAGTGATTATCATCAATGTTTCACAAGAA
Organism: Nitrosopumilus oxyclinae; assembly: GCF_013407165.1. Lineage (NCBI taxonomy): Archaea > Thermoproteati > Nitrososphaerota > Nitrososphaeria > Nitrosopumilales > Nitrosopumilaceae > Nitrosopumilus > Nitrosopumilus oxyclinae. The sequence continues at coordinate 1,245,646 of NZ_CP026994.1, forward strand.
AGACACAAAATAGATAATACATAATCTGCATTTGCTTCAGACGGACCAATGGTAGCTAAAACTGCGTCATTTTTAAGATCCAAGCCATTACAGTTCACGCATTTAGAAGGTATATTTGAAACACGTTTAATTTGATTTATAAAATAATTTACCATGATAAAAAACAGTACTTTTTGATTCTTAAATTAATTCCTATTTCATTTTGAGACTCTGTTTTCTTTAAATTTCTGAATTTGTCATAAATTTCAATTGAGTAAAAGAGTTTTATTGTAAATAATTTATAAAAAAATATGGGACTATTTTCACGCAAAAAAGAAATTGTCGTAGGCAATATTTGTCCAAAATGTGACATGGAGTTTTCAAATTCAGAGAGAACATTACGACATATGGAAAAAGCCCATCAATCTAAAAAGAAATTTGAATGCAATTCATGTGGATAAAAATCAATTTCATTTGGATGTTTTATTAAATATCAAGAATAAGTAAAATAGTCAATGGCTACAAAGGACAAGTTAAACAAAATTTCAGGAATAATTGCACTTGGCATGTTTGCAGTGATAATATCAGGATATTTTACTGATAATGAGTCATTACTTGGATTCCCAAACACCACGTTACTTTATGCCCTAATGCCTTTAGCACTAATCTGGTTTGGTACTAGAAAAAACGGATGTGGAAGTTGCAATCAAACATGCGATATTTCAAAAGCAGAACAAGAGAAAAAATAACATTTAGTTTCTTTAAGAAGAAATGTCAATAGAATAATGAATTGATACTTGTATGTTCTCTCGCAATTAGACAAATTACTAAATAGATTCAAAATAATACAAAATTACTTTAAATCAAAATGAGGGCCTGAAATGACTGATCCAAATGAACTTTATCAAAAAGAGATGGATGAATTGCTTACTGAAATCAATACAAAAACAAAATCATGGTTTAAAAAACTAAAGGAGCAATCAAAGAATACAAGAGTGGACATGTGACCACCAAATAATTAAAAATTTATTTTTTGGCAATAATTAAATCAACATCATAATTCAAAGTTGCACGTGAATTAAGTTTCAAATTCCATGAAATGTAAGAAGGAGTTTTAGTCTGAGAGGTGATTTCAAAGTCTAATTTGATCAAATTCATGCGTAATGATTTTTCATCAAGAGGTTTTTTCACAGAATTTATTCCTCTGTCAAAATCATATGGATCACTGATAACAAAATATCCTTTTGAGATTTGTTTTGAAATATGTTTTAAAAATTCTGTAGGTTCTACAAGTTCTAAAACATTTAGAGCAAGAACAAGATCAAATCGTAATTTTCCAAATACTGGAGACAAGAAATCTGCTACAACATAATCAAGGTTTTTTTTATAAGATTTTTTTGCAATTCTTAAGGCAGTAAATGATCTATCAATACCAAACACCATCTTGTTAGATTTCGCTAAAAAAGAAGTCATGGTACCAATAGAGCACCCATACTCTAAAACAAGATTAGATTTTTGTAAAGAATTAAGATTAGTTTGTATTTCAGAGTAAAATTTTGAAGATTTACTATTTTGATATATGAGAGACCAACGTTCCTCAAGAGCAGTTCTATCTTCAGAAGTTCGAGTAGTCAATAATGAAGATTTACAAAATTTCTTAAGTTTTAAATTTTCAATTAATTGATAGAGTTTACCTCCTAGTTTTTTGCGTGATGAAAGATAAAGAGAGAAATCATTCCATAAAATAGGGATTTTTTCAATTATTGGGTATAGTGTATTGCATTTTGGACATTCTAAAAATCCTTCAATGATTTCTTTATCTTGTTTGAGTGAATCTAATTCTAATCTTGAACCACAATTTACACATTTTAAAAATTCAAGACTGGATTCTAACATGTCAGATGACAAACCAATAGGTTTTGAATTAATAATTTCTTTGATACTAAAAATCAAGGTAATCTTAAATGTAGTATTTTGGAATTTTATGCAAATTGGGAGAATTTCAAGAGTTTGCAGATGCCCTATTTGGGCAATTATCAGTAGAAATTAACGAAGAAAAAGAGATTGTGGAACTAGCATCTAGGGCCAGGGATGATATTGCAAACAAGGTACAATTCAAAGAATTAGACGATATCGCGAATGAAATATTACCTGATTTTAAAAATAAAGTGGAAGAATTTGTAGGAATTAAAATTCCAGAAAATATTTCATTAAAATTTCCAGAATTAGAAGAATTGAAGAGAATTAAAGGAAACAAAGTATTTGCAGATAAAGAATCTAAAGAATTTGTCAAAGAATTGTTCAATGCAGTTGCAAAAGAAAATCTAACAAAGATTGCAGAATTGATGCAACAAGACACTGCAAAATATTTAGTATATTCTACATATGCAATACAATACATTTCTAAAATTACAACAACATATGGAGATTATTTAGATTCAGAAATTTATTTAAATAAATTCATTTTATCAAGATATCCACAAATAATTCTACATAAACAAGGTGAACCCTATGAATCAAGATTTCAAAGTGTCAACTCAGGATACATCGGAGCAGTAAAAATGACAGTGCTTGAAGAATTAGTTCATTCAACACAAGAAAATCTTCATCAAGTTAACAAAAGGGCAGCAATGGAAGTAAACAAAATAAATGAAGAATTGGCTAAAATCATATTATCATTAGATACTGAAACAATCAACAAATTATCAGAGTATTGTCAATTACAAGCAGTACCAGATGACTTTCCATTTGCAAAAAAAGCTAATTTGTTTTTCTTTTTGAATCCAGATCATTTCTTAATTGAACAGATAGGTCCCGATGTTATGACATTCACACACGTAGAAATAGATCCCAAAATTGGAGAATCAATTCCAGAATTATTGGACATTTACAAGAGATGGCTAGTTCCAATCCAACAACACCATGCGGCTTTTACTGCAATGGAAGGAATGGCAGCATTTGTTATTGAAGATATTCTAAAAGACGATAAAGATTTTCAAAATTATCTATCAACGTTTATGGGCACAGATTTTTCAACATATCAGATAAGAAAAAGCATGGGTAAGGATTTTACAAAAATATTATATAAAAAATTAGGCAAAGATACATTCAAAAAAATGATAGAAGTCCCCCCTAACACTAGAGAACTCAAGGATCCTCAACTATATCTTAAAAAACTGAGTTTGTAATAATTGGAAGAAAAATTTGATCCGTTAGTAGCAGAATGGCTTGCATTTGTAAAAAATCCAAGTTTTAACTTAGTTGAAAAATGTCTCAAGTTTGCACAAATTTTAGAATATCCAGATCTAAATGTGGATGAGTATATCCAAAAAATTAATCAGATTGGGAAATCACTAAAAGAATCAATCAGTGATGTAAAAAATCCAACATATTTGATTTCAATGTTAAATGAACATCTTTTTGAAAATTTAGGATTTAGTGGAGACGATGATGACTACTATAATCCAAAAAATAATTTTCTAAACGAAGTAATCGATACAAAGGCAGGTCTTCCGATCACTATATCAATTCTATATGCCGAAATTGCAAAATTCATCGGACTGGAATTAAAGATTGTGGGATTTCCCAGCCATATTTTGGTAAAATATAATGAAGAAATGATTTTAGATCCATTTTATGACGGTCGTTTACTAGATGTTGATGACTTGCAAGACATTCTTGATGCAAATTATGGAGGACAGTTAGAATTCAAACCAGAATTTCTAGATGAGGTTAGACCAGAACAGATACTTGTAAGGTTAACAAGAAATTTAAAAAATTCGTACGTCCAATCATTTGTTTATGAAAAAGCTTTGCGATGTGTAAACATGGTACTAGCTATTGAACCAGAATCAGCTGAAGATATCAGAGATAAAGGAATTTTAGAAGAGAGATTGAAAAATTCCGAGATTGCTTTAAAATATTTGAATAAGTATTTAGAAATAAACCCAAATGCAGAAGATGTAGACTTTATTTTAGAATTAATTAGAAGTATTAAGACAAAAACTAATCAATAATTGAATCTACATCAGTTCCTTTCTTGATCATTGAGATTTCATGACGAGCAATTTTGTTTCTTAGTGCTTGTTTGAGGATATCAACTTCGCTTCTAAGTAATGCAATTTCGTCTTCAAGTTTTGCAACTCTCTCATAGATGGTTTCAGCTTCTGAACTCATGATTATCTGTTTTAAAAAAATTGTCTTAAAAAGTTATGGGTAAATGTTTTGATGGACAGGTTAGTTTTTTGAACTATAATTCAAATTCCTGACGACATTTTTCACATTTTGCTCTCTCTTCACCAGGAGAACCAAGAATGAAAATTTTACCAATTGTTTTACAAATAGGACACATACCAGTAGTAGCATTTTTTGGACCAGTACGAATGATTTTTTGTGATTTTCTTCGTCCCATGTTGAAACTTCTTGAATCGGTCTATTAAGTTTTAATGGCGCGGGGAGAGGGATTCGAACCCACGAGTTCTTGCGAACATGAAATTAGCAATCTCACGCCCTACCAGGCTAGGCGACCCCCGCATAAGAGGCCTAGAAGTTTTCTGTAAATAAATTCATTCATCGCCAAACTGGCTATAATTATTCACAATTTCCTCAATTGGGAGTCGTTTCCCACCTACAATTTTTAGATCAACTCGTACTTTTTTCTTATCAATTGTAAGAATATTGTAAGTATTTTCAAAGAATCCACGAACTCTCTCAGATGTAGCAGTTCCTGCATTAACTACAGTAAGTGCTCCAAAATTCCATGCCCATGGCCGATGTTTATGTCCACACAATACTACATCAACTTTGGAATCCAAAACAGTTCGCAATACATCACCTGCATCAACTACTGTTAGTTGATCAGAGCCAGTATCAGGAATTGCAATTAGATGATGATGCATTGCAACAATCTTTACTTTATCTTTGTATTTTTTCATAGTTCGCTCTAACCATAAATTTTGTCTATATCCCACCTCACCCTCATTTCTATCAGGTCTTGCAGTTCCAACTGTAACTAGCACTACATCTTCACTTAGTTCATTTACAGTTTCAAAAGGGAAAAATTTTTTGAATAAAAGATATCCAGTGTTACGATAATCATGGTTTCCACTTATCGTAATAATTTTCCTAGTGTTGAATTTTTTTAAAAGAGATTTACATTCTTCATATTCTTTCATTAACCCTTCATTTGTTAAATCACCAGTGATTATGATTACATCAGGATTTAGTTCATTTACTTCTTTTACCAAGACATCAAACTTTTCTTGAATAAATTGAGAGCCCACATGTAGATCAGAGATTTGAACTATCTGCATTAGAATATTATTTGTTAAATTAGGTATTAAATCATCTCTATAGAAAATATGTAGATAACATTTCAATTTCAAGGTAGAATTAAATAATAACCACCTCAAATTCTTGCAGTTTTGAGTAAAAAAGCCGCTGTAATGAAAGGAGATGGAATTGGACCTGAAGTTGTAGATTCAATGTTAAAGGTCTTAAAGGAATGTAACTTGCAATCAGAGTTAATTTTGTGCGAAGTAGGCTCAGAGCAATGGGAAAAAAATGGTAGAAAAGATAAATCATACATTCCTGATTCTACAATGAAAATTTTAGAAGAATCAGACTGTTGTTTCAAGGGCCCAACAACTACAATTCCTGTTCCAGGTGCACCTAGAAGTGTTGCAGTCACATTAAGACAAAAATTTGATCTTTATGCAAATATCAGACCGACTAAAACTTATGACAGATTAACTCCAAATAGAAAACTTGATTGTGTATGTTTCAGAGAAGCAACTGAAGGACTCTATACAGGTGTAGAGGTAAAAATTACAGATGATGCAGCAATTGCAATTAGAAAAATTACAAGACAAGGAAGCAGAAGATTACTAAATTCTGCAGTAGATTGGGCAAATAAATTCAATATGAAAAAAATGGTAGCCATTACAAAAAGAAATATCCTAAAAGAAACAGATGGAATATTTTGGGATGAAACACAAAAAGCAGTTGAAGGAACTGGAATTGAATTATCTGAAATTTACATAGACAACATGGCACAACAGATGGTAATTGCAACTGAGCAGTTTAATGGATCAGTACTAGTCAGTACCAATTTATTCATGGATATTATTTCAGAACTTGCATCAGCACTTGTGGGTTCTATTGGATTAATCTATTCTGCAAATATTGGAGACAATTATGCAATGTTTGAAGCAGCACATGGAAGTGCCCCACAATTTGCAGGACAAAACAAAGTAAACCCAACTGCAACTGTTCTTTCAGGAGCTTGGATGGCAGATTATCTAGGTGAAAGAGAAATCAGAGATGCAATCTTTGATGCAACTGATAAAGTAATCAACGAAGGAAAGGCAGTAACATGGGATATTGGCGGTGATGCAACAACCACACAAATGACTGATGCAATTATCACATATGCCAAAGAGAATCTAAGAAAATAATCACCTAATAGTTTCCACTAGAATTAATTCTTCAAAAAACAGTTTCTTTTTTGCCATAATTCGTGTTTTCAAGCCCAATTTTTGAGCATAATCAATCAATTTCTGGTAATTAGAAAGCGATGATGTTACAAATACAAATTTCCCATGTTCAGCCATATTACAAATTACAGAATCAAATATTTTTTTGGGGATTTCAAATCCCTCAACACCACCATCTGTTGCAATGTCAATGATTTTGTCAGTTGCAAGATATGGTAAGTTGCATACAATAAAATCAAATTTTATTTTTAATGCATCTGAACCATTACAACATACAATATTTTCTGTTTTGTAGGTTTGTTTTGTCAATACATCAAAGTTGATATCAGTTCCAACTACAAAGGAGAAATTCTCAGCAAGTAATTTTGTAAGATATCCCGAACCACTACCAACATCAAGTGCAAAGTTTCCTTTTTCATTCTCAATGTTGTCAACTATGAAAAAAGTATCCTCAGATGGAGGATACTCGTCATTTTTTAAGAATTTGGTTTGCAAGACTAATTATTTCCTCTCCAGATAAGTCATCTACTCGTTTATCAATATCACTTTCTTTATTGAATTGTTTTAAAATATTTTTGACTGTTTTTCTTCGATATGAAAATATTTTATTAATTGTCTGAATAAGTTCTTCAGATAAGTTATTTTTTTGAATTATTTTTAGAACTACGGAATCAATTTTTGGTGGTGGAGAGAAATTATTTTTTGCTACTTTTAGCACTGCAGTTATTTCAAATGCAGATGTGGCAATAATGCTTATTGCTTTTCTATTTTTAGACGATTTTGCAAGGAGTTTATCTGCAAATTCTTTTTGAACCATTATCACTCCATGTGAAAAGGGAGTCTGAGCAAGCCATTCAATTGCATCCTTACTCCTAGAATAGGGCAGATTAGAAACAAAAATAGTAAAAAGATCTTTTTTCTTTAAACCATCACCAGACTTTAAGACTAGGTTATTCAAATGTGAAAATTTTAATTTGGCATTTTTAATTAATTCCTCATCCAAATCAACTGAAATTACCTTGTCAGCTTTTTCACATAAAAGAGAAGTTAGAATTCCCTGACCAGTTCCAATTTCAAATACAATGTCGTTTTTAGTAATTTTAGCCTCAGAAACTATGGATTTTGCTATAGAATTTGATGTTAGAAAGTGTTGGCCAAGACGTTTTCGTTTTATCATCTTTTTACAAAGAGATTCATTCTACTTTCTCCTGTAATTTCATCCAGGATTCGCTCAGAAATATGTTTTATTGGTTCTTTAAATCCAACACGGTCTTGTAAATCCTGATAGCTTTCAAACTTTTGTTTCTCTCGTTCTTCTAACATTGTTTTCATGTATGTTTTTCCAATTCCTGGAATTAATTCTAGTGCATGGATTCTTGGTGTTAGTGGTTGTGCATTGTTTAGATACGAAACAAATTTTTGTTCATTTGCAGTAACTATTGTTTCAACTACTAAATCTAATTCACTTTGGGCAGATGATGAAATTTTACTATACTCCATCTTCCCTAAAACAGATAGAACTTTGGTTCGTCCTTCTTTTCCAATATAGATTTTCTCACCTATCTCAAATGTAGAGTTTGGAATTCCAAGAACTTCTAAAAGAGTTAATCTGTCTTCGCCAATAGCCGTGATAATAATTCCGTCTCTACCTCTTACTGTGGAGGACTTTCCTCTAGAATTGAAATCTAATACATATGCATACTCCTCATACTTTCTAGCTGGGGGTTGTGCCCGATTCAAAATAGAATACTCCTAAAAACTTACGAATGCTCCTTGATTATTTTGAGCATTTTTTCTAGGGTTTCAGCAAGAATTAATTTTTTCCAACCAAATGTGAAGGAACGTAATTCAGCTAAACTTGTAGGTCTAATGTTAACTATTTCAACAGCCTCATCTTCAGTTAATTCACATTCTTTGACGAGTTGCTTTTTCATTTCTTTTGCTTCTTTTGGTTCTGTTGATACAAATTTTGAAACATAATCATATGTCCAACGTTGAATTTGATCCATCTCTTCAACATCAACTTTACCTAAAATTTCTTTAACTTCTGCAAGAGAAATTGCTTGTTTCTTTTTTACTTCTTCCATATCATACACCGAATGGTTTTATGTGATCTAATCTAGTGATTAAGACTTTCGTTTTATCACCTAATTTGACATCTAATGTAATGGCACGTCTACCAACATTTGTAACAACACCTACTTTTCCGTGATATCGTCTGTGTGGTAATCCTTTGTGCTGTCTTGGATCAATAATGACAAGTGCTTGTTGGCCTTCTTTGTATTCACGTAACAAAAACGAAACTCCCCTAGGAGATTGTTTTGTCATAATTGATCTAGATTTATGCTTAAATCCATGTGAACGACCAGAGGACTTCTTAGTTGCCATGAGTGTAAAACCTTCGAAAGCCCTATTTTAAGACTTAGAAAAATAGGGGTGTTTAACCAGCAAGATCAGTTCTAAGTTGGCCACAAGCAGCTGAAATCTCAGTACCTTTTTCAACTCTAATAGTACAATTTACCCCTGCCTTGGACAAAATTCGTTCAAATTCTTTGACATTTTTTTCTGATGGACGCTTGAAATCACCAGCAGTAGGATTTATCGGGATCAAATTCACATGAGATCCATTTCCATCTAAGAGCCTAGCTAATTCTTTTGCAATTTCAGGTGAATCATTTATCCCCTCCATAAGTGCATATTCAAATGTCACACGACGTCCAGTTTTTTTAAAGTAATTTCTTCCAATTTCAATAATCTCCTCTACAGAATTAGGAGTTGCCGTAGGAACTAATTTTTTTCTTAATTCGTTGTTTGGGGCATGTAAAGAAATTGCCAGACCTATCTGCAGATTTTCTTCAGCTAGTTTTTCAATTCCTGATTTAATTCCAATTGTAGAAATTGTAATGTGCCTCTGACCCAAACCAAATCCTCTATCATGTGTTAAAATTTTTACTGCTCGAATCATTTCATCATAATTTGCCATGGGTTCCCCCATACCCATAAAAACTAAATTCGTCACATGTTCTCCTCTTTGTTGTAATATTTCTGCAAAATGAATTACTTGGGATATAATATGTTCAGCTTTTAGATTTGTTTCAAATCCCATTTGTCCAGTTGCACAAAATACACAGCCCATTGCACATCCAATTTGAGTGGAAACACAAATGGTAGAACGCGGATGGCCACCAATTTTAGATGGATCATATTGCATCAAAACAGTTTCTACAGAATTATCATTTGTTAGATTTAACAATAATTTTGTAGTGTCTCCATCATCACTTACAATACGATGAGTTTCTTTTGCAGAACCAATTGTGTATCCTGCTGCAGTCAACTCCTCTCTTAGTTTTTTTGGGAGCTGTGGAATATCATCAAGAACCTTTGGAAATTTGTAATAAAGTGGAAGTAAAATTTGATCTGCCCGATATCTAGGATATCCCATATCTATTACGAGCTGCTCCATCTCTTCTGGAAGTAATCGATAAAGATCTGTCATGATGTATTAACAGATTCATGTGGGATATTTCATAATTTAATGATTCCATTAGAATAGAATCAAAAATAATGAAAAGAGGGAAAAGAGTGATTACTCTTCTACCGGATCGAAATCATCAGATTCGATTTCTGCTGTAGTGGCATCTACCTTTGGTGTTTCAGCCTCTACCTCAGGTGTTTCTACTGTAGCCTCTACCTCAGGTGTTTCTACTGTAGCCTCTACCTCAGGTGTTTCTACTGTAGCCTCTACCTCAGGTGTTTCTACTGTAGCCTCTACCTCAGACTTTTTTGTCTTTTTAGTTGCTTTCTTGGCAGTTGACTTTTTGGTAGTCTTTTTCTCAGCTTCTTCAGGATCTACTACACCTGCTTCAGCCAAAGCAAAGATTACTTCTTCTTCAGGATGATGAGGACTATCCACCATTCTGGCAATTCGTTTCTTACCTGATTTCTTAAAGTATATTCTATAGGTACTAGTATGTGCAACGACATTTCCACCAATTGGTCTAGTTGGATCTCCAAAGAAGACATCAGGTGATGCCATAACTTGGTTGGTTGCAATTGCAGCACAGTTGTATGTTTCTGCAATTCTAGACAACAAGTGAACAAAGTGGTTTAGTTTTTGTTGTCTTACAGATAATGTTCCTCTTCCAAGATATTCAGCACGGAATAGACCAACTGCAGAATCTGCAACAATTAGTTTAACATTGTTTTCTTCAATTACAGGGCCAGCTTCTTCTAAAATTAATATCTGGTGTGAGCTGTTATATGCACGAGCTACTATGATATTATCTAAAACTTTTTCAGGATCCATATCATGTGCTTTAGCAATAGATACAATTCTTTCAGGTCTGAAAGTATTTTCAGTGTCAATGTATAAGACAGATCCTTCAAGACCACCTTCTTCTTTGCTTTTTTGAACCATCACAGACATTGTATGTGCAAATTGTGTTTTACCACAACCAAACTCACCATAAACTTCTGTTAAAGCTTGAGTCTCAATACCGCCATCAAATAGAGTATCAAGACAATTAGTACCAGTTGTAATTTTACCAATACTCTGTCGGTGTTTGTAAATTTCAGTTGCACTTGTAAAATGATTGGCAATTAATCCACCATCAACTAAATGTTGTCGGGCTTTATTGACAATCTTTTCAGCAGTATCCTTTTCCATTCCAGTAATGGATGCAATTTCAACAGGACCTCTAACAACAAGGTCCATGACGTTGTGGACACCTGCATCGGATAATTTTCTTGTAGTTACAGGACCTACGCCCTCTAAACTATCTAATCTTAAATCTTCTACCATACCGTATAGTACGGTACCAGTACTTTATAAGGTTATTGTTTGATAAAATGATCGTAAAATTATAAAATATTCTAAAATAGACTAACGTCTCTTTCTTCTTTGTCCAGGTTTGTTTTGACCAGGATATCTTCCTAAAACAAATCGTTTGTTGTAGTTACTTTTGTTACCAACACTAGAACTAGTACCTACAATCTTTCTACCTTCGACTTTAGGGGTCTGTCCTCGTACTTTACCTGCTTTGGTAAGTGAACCGTGTGTTGCCATGATAGGAATGAGAGATTAGTGAATTTATGTATTTGGATGACTACCAGTACTTGGCCTTTACAGTCTCTATGACTTTTTCGTGTTCCTTACTCTTTCTTCGTGCATATTTCTCCATGGCTCCAAGTGGAATACCTCCAAGAGATCTTGCAAGTGCATTGAAAGCATATCTTTGTGGGCCTTTTGAACCAGTTTTAGTCATGAATTTTTGAATACCATATTTGAAATTATGTTGCCATGTCTTGTAAAGAACTCCCAATTGTGCAGGAGTCATTTCATTTCCAATGTGGAAGAAATCAGATTGTTCTAGCAATCCAATTGGAACAAACGTAAGTGCAGTGGCAGTAAACATTGAATCAGGTTGCTCATGTTCTAATTCACTGATTAATTGGATAGTTTCCCATGAATCTTCAGGAGTTTCATCATTGTCAAGACCCATAATCAAGGTAAATGCCGGGATCCAATAATTCTCATTCATTGACTTTACACCTTCTTTTACAACCCAATGCCATTCAGATGGATCGTATGGAGCAAGTTTTCTATCAGCGTATTTACCAATTAATCTAAGACTTCCAGTTTCAAGTCCTGCTTGGACACCAATCATGTTATCAGGACTAGCTCTCATTATTTTTGAGAGGTTTGGAAGGAGTTTTTCATCAGCTATTGCACCTGCCAATGTACCGTGAGTTGGATTTGTGTGTTCAACTCCCGTAGACATGATTGCTGTGAATAATTCTTCTAATGCTTCTCTATTTGGCTCCATTCCTTTTGCAGTTCGAGGATCCATTCCATAAACAAAAATATCATCACTGTGAATCCATGCAGATTTGGAACCGCCTTTCTTTATGTTAACTTCAATTTCTTTTTTGACTTTTTCTGGTGAATAGTATCTTAATGATCTTAATGTAACGTCACAGAATTTACATCCTCTACCACAACCACGCATTACCTCAACCATACCATGCATGCTAGGCTCTACAATGTTAGGAATATCTTCTAATTCTGGTCTATCCCAGAAATTTACAAATCTTCCGTGAATTTTTTTTCCTTCTCTTTCAAATTCTTTAATGTTAACTTTAAAGTCACTTCTTTTTCTGAATGGATCCATATTTTCAAAATCACCATTAATCAAATAGTTAAAGAAGCGACCTGCATGTCCATCAATTTCAGGTGCAATACCTCCCAGTTCTCCTTCTAATATTGCATAAATTCCAAATTCTTCAATTTTTGCTGGATCATAATTGTATTGCCATGTTCCAGATGCACCAGAAATTACTTTTGCTTTACTTCCAGTTCTTGCTTTTGCAGCTTTAATTCTATGATGTAACTCTGCATTGTAAAATTCATCGTAAGAAGTTTGTTTTCGTCCATAAGTAAATGTCATAGTAACTGGACCCATTCCAAGTGGATCCATTTCATAAGTTCCAATAACTTCAGTTTCAGGACCAATGAATTTTTCAATATGATTTGGATGAGCAACTACAACATCTTGTCTACTAAAACCATCACGTAACAAACCGGCTTCTAATTTTCTTAATCCATATGGAGCATATTTCGCTACACCATCAATATCAGGTGACCAATTACAAATGAAATCAAATAGAACTTTTGGAGTTACTTGATTTCCAAGAATCTTATACCAAAAACTATTCTTATCTCTGTTAGGATCTACTGCAGGAGCACATCCGAAAAATGTTGCAAGAGACAATCCCCTGTAAGGAGACATCAAAGTTCTATCTGCAGTTAAGACTATTTTTGGAGTACCCATACCCTTCACGAAAATAATTTTATGATTGATTTTAAACCTTACGTGTCAAACTTAGTAATTTTCTAAGATTCCAGCCTTATTCCTATGAAAATGGCCAAATTCCTTATTTTTGGACAAATGTCCTCCGTCAAATACAGTTCCATCCCTGCAAGCAAGATCCTCACCCACACAGCAGCTACCACAAATTCCAACACCGCATTTCATCATTCTCTCAAGACTAGCTTGAACAAAGATTTGTTTGGCATGGGCAGCTTGGACAGTTTTGTACATCATAATTTCAGGACCACAAACATACACTGCATCAAAATGAGTTTCACTAACTAATTTTTCAACTAAATCAGTTACAAATCCTTTCTCACCATAACTACCATCATCAGTAGAAACAATAACTTGGTGAGGATTGTTTTTCAATAATTCATTTGATAAATCCTCAAAGAAAACTTCATCTTTTGATTTTGCACCCATTAGAACAGTAACATCATCAGTAGGTTTTACAAAACTAAGTAATCGCATCATTGGAACAAGTCCAGTTCCACCTCCAACTAGCAAAAGTTTTCCTTCTTTTACATCAAAAGAATTTCCATAAGGACCACGAATTCCAATTTGTCCTCCAACTGGAACATTGAACAAACCTGTAGATGAAGGACCATGTTTTCGTACAGTGAATGCAGCTTTTCCAGATTCTTTTGAAATCATTACACTCATAGGTAATTCATTAACACCTGGAATCCAAACCATTGCAAATTGTCCAGGAAGAACAGTTGGCATCACATCATCAGAAAAAACTAATGTTCTAACAGTTGGTGTTTCATCAATTACTTTTTCAATTGTGACAATTGTGGGATGGTTAAGATTTCTTTGCAAGACCTACCATCTCCTTTATTGTAGAATAATTTTTCCTCTTCATATAATCTAAAATTCCCTTGTTAATATCATCAAAAACTCCAACCCAATTATCACCTATTGCACTTCCAAGTTGAACGCCAGATGCTCCAGCCAAGAAAAATTCAATTGCATCTTCCCAAGTTGAAATTCCTCCACATCCAATTATTGGTATATCATATTTTGAAGAAATCTCATAAACACATCTTAATGCAATTGGTTTAATTGGAGTTCCAGATAACCCTCCAAATTTGTTGCTAAGTATAGGACGTTGAGTTTCAACATCAATTGCCATTGCTCTAACTGTATTAATTGCAGTAATTGCATCAATTCCACAATCTATTGCAGTACTAACGGTATTGAGATAATTGCTAGTCCCCAAGCCAACTTTGGCAATTGCAGGAACATCTGTTGCGTTTTTAACAGTAGAAACAATTGCTTTAACCAATCCAGGATCATCACCAACCTCCAAACCGACTTTAGCAACGTGAGGACAAGATAAATTCAATTCATATGCTTTGACTTTACAATTTTTGAATTCTTTAATCATCATTTCAAAGTCTTCAGGTACAGACCCAACCAAACTCACAATTATTGGAACATCTTGATTTGGCTCAATCATTTTAGCAAAATTTGAAGCACCAGGATTTGAAAGCCCAACTGCATTTATCCATCCACCACCCTTTACACTAAAGATTGTAGGATTTGGATATCCTTCCCATGATACGGTACTAAGAGATTTAGTTACAACTGCACCTGCCCCTGATGCATAAAGTCGATTAAACACATCCAATGATATGCCTAAAATTCCAGATGCCAGCATTACAGGTTTATCTAATTGGATTTGACCTATGGAAGTTGCAATACTAGGTTTCACTTTGATTAATGAGCATAGTTTCGAATATAACAGTTGATTCTGGTACCTTTTTTAAAGGTCATTTAGAATCAACTAGTCATGTATTCTGTAGTTTTAACAGAGTTAGGAATCTCGGTTTTTAATGATGGAAAACTAGACAAAGCATTTTCATTCTCAAATCCAGTTAAAGAGTATCTATTAGTCAAAAATAAAGAATCAAAATTAAATGAACTTGTAAATTATCTTGCATCAACTCAAAGAGGATTTTCTGTAAGTGATGAATCATTACTTGCAATTTTAAAAAAATATTCAATTGATTGTCATTTAATGGAAGAATCTGAATTAGATGAAATTCAAACAAACAAGCCACAGATTATCGTAGATTCTGGTTTTGCATCAAATCTTCAAGATACACTTGGAAAATTAAGAGAGTTTGCATTAGGATTATCATCATCAAAAGTTACCGAAGTTTCAGAAAGTCCAGATCTTCACATCATTCAAGCAATTAATTCTCTAGATGAAATTGATAAAATTGCAAATGGGCTAAGTTCAAGACTTAGAGAGTGGTACGGATTACATTTTCCAGAACTAGATAATATCATTGATAGTATTAACGGATATGCACAAATTGTATTAGCAGGAAAAAGAGAATCACTAACTAAACAAATTTTTGAAGAAGCTGGTTTTCCAGAATCTAAAGTAGAGATGTTGTCATTAATTTCATCAAAGAGTAGAGGTGGAGATATTTCAGATATCAATTTATCAATAGTTCAATCAATTGCAAAACAAGTTTTAGATTTTCACGAGTTACGTAAAAAACTCGAAGAACATGTTGAAGCAGAAATGCAAGAGATTGCACCAAACACTTCAGCAATTCTTGGTACTGCAGTCGGTGCAAGAATTTTAGGAAGAGCTGGAAGTCTCAAAAAAATGGCATCCCTTCCTGCTAGTACAATACAAGTTCTAGGAGCTGAAAAAGCATTATTCAGATCATTGAAGACAGGTTCACAACCACCTAAACACGGATTACTATTCCAACATGCAATGGTTCATGCAGCTCCAAGATGGCAAAGAGGAAAAATTGCTCGTGCAGTAGCTGCCAAAGCAGTAATCGCTGCAAGAGTGGATGTTTACGGTGAGGGATTAAATCAAACTTTACTTGAAAAACTCAACATCAGAGTTGATGAAATTGGCAAAAAATATGAAAATCCAACTGAAAAAGACATGAGACCACCTCCATCATTTAGAAGAGAAGGTGGCTTTGGAGACAAACCAAGAAGAAGAGAAGGTGGAGATAGAAGAAGAGAAGGTGGAGATAGAAGAAGAGAAGGTGGAGATAGAAGAAGAGAAGGTGGAGATAGAAGAAGAGAAGGTGGAGATAGAAGAAGAGAAGGTGGAGATAGAAGAAGAGAAGGTGGCTTTAGAGATAATCCAAGAAGAGATAGAAGAGAAGGTGGCTTTAGAGATAATCCAAGAAGAGATAGTGGAGATAGAAGAGAAGGTGGCTTTAGAGATAATCCAAGAAGAGATAGTGGAGATAGAAGAGAAGGTGGCTTTAGAGATAATCCAAGAAGAGATAGTGGAAGGAATGATGAAAGAACAGATTCAAATAAAAAGAGAAAAAAGTTTGGAAGACGATAATCAATCATTTTTTTGGATAAAATCAGAAGGACAAAAAAAATTAGCTACAGAAAACATGGTTCCTGGAAATCAGGTTTACAAAGAAAAATTAATCATTAAAAAAAATATTGAATACAGATTATGGGATCCATTTAGAAGTAAATTAGCTGCAGCAATTATGAATGATCTTGAATATTTTCCTTTTGAAAATAAAAGTACAGTTCTATATCTGGGAGCATCAACTGGAACTACAGTAAGTCACATATCAGATATTGTAGGATCCAACGGAATTGTTTTTGCAGTAGAACATGCAAGCAGAGTTGCAAGGGATTTCTTAGATAGAGTTGCAACATTTAGAAAAAATATTGTTGCAATTTTACAAGATGCAAGAAAGCCAAAAGAATATTTTTCAGTATTTGGAAAAGTTGATGTTGTGTATGTAGATATTGCACAACCAGATCAAACACAAATTGCAATGGATAATTGTGAAATGTATCTAAAAAAAGGAGGTTATTTCTTTCTAGTTATCAAGACTAGAAGTATTGATGTAACAAAAGCTCCAAAAAGAATTGTTGAAGAAGAAATAGAGAGATTAAAACCAAGATTTGAGGTATTGCAGACTATAGATCTTCATCCATATGATAAAGATCATGCAATGGTGATTGCAAAATTCAACCATTAGTTATTTTTAATTATTTTCTGTACAGGTTTCCAACTTTTACGCACAAATTTAGGCATTTCATGATTTTTTTTATAGTATTTTTTTACAAATTTCACAGTTACAGGATCTGAAGGGTATCCGCTACCCAAATTATGATCTTTTCTTAATTTCATTATTACCCTATCTCTACTAACTTTAGCAAGAATGGATGCAGCAGACACTACAACAAATCTACTGTCTGCTCTATGGTACGATTTGATTTTATGGTTATCAGATAGTTTAGAAATTTCTTTTCCAAATCTAGTAGGATTGACATCACATGAATCAACATAAGATACATCTGGATTTAATTTTAAAACAACTTTTGCCATGTATTTTGCCTCTAAACCATTTAGACAGTGTTTCTTTACACTGGCATCAATTGATCTAGGAGAAATTTTTGCAATATAGTAATCATCTACAATTTCAATAATTTTTTTGTAGAGATGTTCTCGTAATTTAGGAGTAAGTTTTTTTGAATCTCTTACACCTAATTTGCTTAATTTATTTATATTTTTTTTGTCTATAGATATGCCAGCTATCACCAATGGTCCCAACATAGGACCACGTCCAGCATCATCAATACCACAAATTTGCACGAATTGTTTCTTAAAACACAAGTATTAAACCGTTATACGTTTAGAAAAAATGAAAATCAATTGGAATTTCCAGATGAAACTCTTCAAGAAATAATTGAAGGGAAAACTAAACTGCTAGTCCCAAAAAAATCACTTACAGATAAAGTGCCGCCAATGAAGCCAGCATTTTTTAATCCTAAAGCAAAATTAAATAGAGATTTTTCAATTATCGCTTATTCTGCTTTTCTTAACAAATTTGAAGGTCCAAAAATTTTCTTAGAAGGACTTTCAGGATTAGGAGCTAGAGGATTACGAGTAGCAAAGGAATTAGATGTTGAAAAGATTGTAATTAATGATCTTAATCCATCTGCACTCAAAATGGCAGAGTATTCTGCAAATCTAAATGAGATAAAAAATGTAGAATTTTCTGAAAAAGAAGTATGTAGATTTTTCAGTAATTATTCAAAAAAAGGAGAAAGAGGCTCAATTGTAGATATTGATCCTTTTGGATCACCTGCGGCATTTTTTGACTGTGGGATTAGAGCAACCATGCATGGAGGCATACTATCAACTGCAGCCACAGATCTTCAAGTGCTAAATGGCCTCTTTCAATCTGCATGTAAAAGAAAGTATGGAGGAATCCCAGTTAGAACAGAATACGGAAATGAAATTGCAATTAGATTAATTTTAGGATCTCTCAGAGCAGTTGCAGCAAGACTAGGTGTAACTGTTATTCCAATGTTTGTGGAAAGTGAAATGCACTACTATAGAACATATGTCAAAGTTCTCAATAGACCGGATCAACAAGAGAATCTAGGATATATTGTACATTGTAAAAATTGTGGAAATAGAAAAATGGTATTAGAGCAAGAGCAAGAATGTAAATTGTGTAATTCAAAAATTAGTTTAGCAGGACCATTATGGATAGGTAAGATTTTTGATAAAGAATTTGTTCAAGATATGATAGTAGAAAATTCTAAATTAGAAACGGACAAAAATTGTGAAAAAATTCTTTGTAAATGCTTATCTGAATCAGAAATGCCAGGAACATACTATACAATAGATGAGGTTGCATCAATAATGAAAACCTCACCACCAAAATTAGAAAAAGCAATTTCAAGTTTAATAGAAAATAACTTTTTAGCTAGTGTTACAGTGTTTAATCCAACAGGATTCAAAACTAATGCAAATATTAAAGAAATAATTAAAATTTTTGAAACTATCCAATAAAACCTAAACATACAAGATACAATTCACTACTTTGTTTCCTACTTGCATCAGGTTTTGTAAGATTTATTCTAACAAATTTTTTCTTGATATAATCTCTAAATTCCATTGAGAACTCTCCATCAAAGATTTTGAATACCGCATTTCCTTTGTGAGCTAAAACTTTATCCATTATTTTTGCGCAATCATAATTTAATGATATTTGCTTTGCATGATCAACTGTCCAATTTCCACTTACTTGAGGAGAAAGATCACAAATTACAGCATTAACTTTACGCCCAAAATAAGATAATACCTGGTCTACAACATGTTCGTCTTCAATATTTTCTCGAATTATATGAGCCCCAGGAATTTCTTCAACATAAGACAAATCAATTCCCATTATTTTTCCTTGGTTTCCAACTAATTTTATGGCCATCTGAGTCCAACCTCCAGGTGCACAACCAAGATCTAAAACATTGAAACCAGGTCCTATTAGACGATATGATTTGTTTAATTCTTGGAGTTTGAATGCAGCTCTACTACGAAAACCTTGTTCATGAGCTAATCTACGATAGTAATCTTTTCGTGCATCTGCTAGTTTCATTTAGCCTTCACAGGTTTTTTCAATTCAGCAATAACCCAATCCTCAATGAATTGACAATTTGTAGGACTAATTTCCCCTTCAAGTGAACATTTCTGCTCAACAGGACAAACTAAGCATGGTGCATTTTCAATAGATTGAGTACTGATTGGAGTTTTCTTTAAAATTAATTTGTATGTCCAACGATTATTCTCAAGAAGTTTTTCTCTGGTAATTGTACCCATTCTTTCAAGTTTTAATGCTAATCTAGAACCAACTTGATTAGTGAGTTTAAGTTTCTTCCATAATTCACTTTGAAACATTCCATCAGATTCTTTCTCAGCTAAAATATCACAAACTTTGTTAGTCAATCTCTCCATGTCAACTTTTTCAATTTGGAAATTTTCAATCTCCTCATCTGAGAGTTGCTCTTCTAATTCTTCTTCAAGGGTTAATTCAGCAATTCTTTTTTCTTCTTCTAATTCTTTTTTAGTTAATTTCTTTACTTTAACAGGCTTTTCTACTTTCTTTGCAGTCTTCTTTGCAGGTTTTGCATCAGCTTTCTTTGTAGTCTTCTTTGCAGGTTTAGCATCAGCTTTCTTTACAGGTTTAGCATCAGCTTTCTTCGTAGTTTTCTTTGCAGGTTTAGCATCAGCTTTCTTTGTAGTTTTCTTTGTAGGTTTAGCATCAGCTTTCTTTGTAGTTTTCTTTGTAGGTTTAGCATCAGCTTTCTTTGTAGTTTTCTTTGCAGGTTTTGTATCTGGAATTTTCTTTTTCTTTTTTAACACATCAAGATCTGCCTTAATTTTTTCTGCTTCTTCAATTAGAGTATCTTTTTTCTTTGCCATTAAATCACCTTATTTTTTAAATCCAACTTCTTACGTATCAACACAATTTCATTCCTATTTAATAGTAAATGTTCCTTTTGTAGAGATATTCTTTAGCTGTTTTGAGACTATTTCTGTGACTATATCATAAGAACCAGGAGTATCAATCACTTTAGAAAATTCATCACCAACAGGAATAGTGTTACTTCCAGATTCAAAGCATTGTTCAAAGAATCCTTCTTGTAAAATTACATTAGTTGTTCCAGATGAATAAATTGTAATATAGAGATCTCCACAACTAAATGAAGAATCAGTAACTTTTACCTGAATTTCAACAGGTTCTGTAGTAGAATATTGTTTAGACAGCCCAATGATTTCAATTGGAGAACTATGAGAAATACTTACACCTTCAGAGTAAGACATTGGCCACATGTTTAACTCTCTACCAGGTTTCTCAAGAACATCTGACAAAACTACCGAACCAAGTATTACTGAGAGAATCACAGGTAAAACAAATACAATAAAAACTCGCTTGCTAGCCATTTTGTTTTAAAATCTACAATTCCCTTATATCTATTTAGCAAGATTTCAAAGATTCAGATCATTTTGACGAATGAGTTAAATCGTAGCCAACTAAATATCGCTAGATGCGACTTAGAAAATTCAGAGCCAGAGCATATCGTTGCATACATGATTCTGGAGAGATAACAGTTGGTGATTTAGCAGCATTTGTTGGAAGAAATGAGAGTGGAAAAACTACAATTCTTCAAGCATTGACATTATTGAATAGAGATGAACAAGTTTCAGAATTAGATCTTTGCGATGAAATGAATGAAGAGTTAAAAGATGAGATGCGATTAGCCGAGGGAGTATTTGATTTAAACCAACATGAAATAAGCATCATTAAAGAAAAATTTCCAGGATTACCAGAAATTAAAAAAATTAAATTATTTAGAACAAATCAAAATCCCAGAGTCCAGTATGAATTTGAAGATATTGAGCTTAGTGATGATAGTAATAAAGGTCTCAATTCATGGGAGAATTTCTCAAGACAAATATTTGGATTTTTAGATACTATTCCAAATCATCTAAGAATACAAGTCGATACAAAATTCTTTGAGGAACAAGTTCCCAAAAATCAAGAAACTTTTGATAGTGGAATGGCAGAATTTAGTAATCAGTTTCATGTAATTGCCATACAAGAACCCAAAGTAATTGAAGAGTGGGAAAAAATCTATGAAAGTCCTGAAAACCAATTTTCAAATCTTCTTAGTGGTGAAAGTGAAAAAACAGCATTGCAGAATTTTATTGCAGCAGAATTACATCCAAGATTTGTGTACTTTTCAGATTACAAAAAAATCTATGGGAATATCAATCTCAATGAATATCTAAGAGAGGAAAGAGGGGAGCGTGCAGATTCCATTGAATTTGTAGAGGAATTTGACAAGGCCGAAACTGTAAGAAATCTTTTCTATCTAGCAGAGTTAGACATTAAAGAGTTAGATGAGGTGAAAGAAAGTCCTTCAAAATGTATCAAGCTTCTCAATGCAGCAAGTAACAGATTATCTAAAAAACTAAATCCAGCATGGAAAGGAGATCCAATTCATGTTGATTTGAGATATAATCCTGGAAATATAATGAGTGTAGTAATTTCTGATGTACATAAAGATGGAACCATCACCAATACTGGTTTATTGAATAGAAGAGCAGAAGGTTTCAAATGGACATTCTCATTTATTGTAAATTTTGCTGCAGAAACACAAAGGGCAGAATTAAAAGAAGCAATATTACTTTTAGATGAACCTGCAAGAAACCTTCACCCAACACAGCAGATGGGAATTTCAGATTTATTGAAAAATTTAGCAGGTTCAAATCAAGTTTTGTATGCAACACATTCACCATTCATGATATTTGATTATACACCTGGCAATTTACTTGTAGTTGAGTTAGATAAGAGAAAACATCTCAGTAGAATTTTTTATGATTATTGGAATGCCGATGATAAAACACTAACACCAATTTTGTATGGACTTTGTAGAGGACAAGTAGAAGCTATAGTGGATAGAGAAATAGGAACAAATTCCAGACCAATAATCATCGTTGAGACAATATCTGATTCCATGTATCTTAATGCATTTGACAAATTCCTACAGGATCCAAACATTTCAATGAATCCTCTTAATGTGATTGCAGCATATAATAAAAATTCAGTTTTACCATTAGCGATATTTTACAGAAATCACGGGTATAGGACATTTGTTTTACTAGATAATTCTGAAGAATCTAAACAAATCTCAGCCCAATTGGTTTCAAATGAATTTTCATCAATACAGACTATATTTTTTGAAAGAGAAGGGAAAAAATTAGAATCAATTGAAGACTATATTGCACTTGAAGATTATTTGTACCCAGTAAACCAAACCTATGAAATCAAGCTTAGGCAAGAGGGTTTTTCAAATCTTACACCTCAAGACGTCATATCTAAAGAGGGTAAAGGGATTATAGAAAAATTAAGAAAAATATGGCAAGAACATAGTGATGATGATTGGGAAGAATTTGACAATGAAGAAATAACCAGATACATTTGTGAAAAGATTGCCCTTGAGGAGACAGATTTCTTATCAGATAAAACCAAAGATCAATTTAGATCATTGTATAGACTAATTGCTGAACGAATTAGACAATATCAAAATGTAGCTACAAAATCAGACTTTGATAAATTTCAGAAGGCCAAGGCTTAAGATTTAAGAAGTTTGCTCATGAAAAACACTAAACTAAGAAATAGAAAACTGGGGAAAAATCTTTAAGGTTTAAGTGAGAGAAATGAATTTAAAATTTATGAATAGATCCTCTACGGGAGGAATTATCCTTTCATTTGCATTATTATTTTCCATAACAGTAATTTCACTTCCATCAGAAGCATATGCTGATGAGATATCAATTACAAGTGTTGCATTAGAAGAAACCTCAATATTAGAATTAAAGAATGACTCAAAGGAAGAAGTCAATACTTTAAGAATTTGGCTTGGAAGTGATTTTAATTTTAAATCATTTAAAACTGAAAAAGGATGGACAGGGGAAAAAAATTCACAAGGAGTAATAATTTTTACATCAACAGAATCCGTTAAACCAGGAGAATCTGTAAAGTTTGGTGTAAAAACCGATAAACCAAATCCTGCCATCAACTGGAAAGTTCTTGATAAAAAAAATATTCAAATTGAAACTGGTATATCAGTTGCAAAAGAATTACCAGTAGTTAAAAATCCCAAACCAAATCAAAATACAGAAAATTCAAGTAAAAGTATGGGAGCAGAATCCACTTTCAGAGTAATTCCAGAGAAACCAAATGTAGGTTCATCAATTAGAGTTACAGGAGATAATTTTGGAGCATCACAAGAATTTGATTTCTACATAGATTCGAAAAAAATTGGTTCATTTGATACAGATGAAAATGGTCATTTTATGACTACAATGAAAATTCCAGTAGATCAAAAAGCAGACAGAATAGATTTCAAAATTAAAGATAAAGCAGGAGAAGAAAAGAAACTTAGTCTTAGAATAGGTGAAGTTGAGAATAGAATTCCCATATCACAAGATATTCCACTTACAATTCAAGGAATTCCAAGTATCGTCAATAGAGGAGACTTGCTAGAAATATTTGGAACAGGTACTCCAGGTAAAGGAATTACAATTACAATTAATTCTCCAGAGGGAGAAGTAATCAGAACAAGAACAGCAGAAGTTGATAGTAAGGGAAACTGGAAATTAGATCCACTTCTCGTTCCCTTAGATAGACCATTTGGAAAATATACCGGAGTAATTACAGATGGGAAATCAGACAAAACAATTAGTTGGACAGTAGAATCTGATAAAAAAATTATCATCACTCCAACCAATTTAAAATTTGAGCCAGGAGAGATAATGAAATTCAACGGAACCGCAATTTCCAACAAATCAATTGAAATTGTATTAGAAGATCCATTAGGAAAAGAAGTCTTTTCAGATATAATTTCAATTGATGAATCAGGTCTAGTAGAATTTGAATATCCAACAACCCAAACAACCCAAGAAGGAACATATGCATTAATTGCCACTCAAGATAAAGAAAAAGAATTTACATATGTGGGTCTAGGTCAATTACCAACGATTCCAGTAAACTTGGAATTTGATAAACTCAATTATAAAACAAGTGAAACTGCATTTATAACAATTTCAGGAAAAGCTTCTGAGATAATCAATTTACTGATAATTGATCCTTCAGATAAAACAAAGGGAGATGCTGTTTCTATTCAGCTTCAACCAGATGGTCGTGGTTCACATACAATTGATCTAAAAGGATTTGCATCTGGAGTATACACCGCAGTAGTTACTAAAGGTTCTGCACAAAATACAGAAGTATTCACTGTCGGACTAGTGGTAGGTTCAGGAGATATTGAAATCAATACCACTAAAACTGACTATAATCCAGGAGATCCAATATTAGTTTTAGGTGATACAGGTTCTAATGTTCTTCTCACACTAACTTTGTTAGATCCTAACGGTAAAGAAATTAAGATTAAAGAGACATTTTCAAATAAAAATGGAAAGATTTCTGAGAGCTCATTTAGAATACCTTCAGATGCAATTCCAGGGATTTGGACCATAAATGCAAAAAGTGGTTCTAACTTTGATAATACTGAAATTGAAGTGCTTGCATCTTCAATAGAAGGTTTAGTTGTAACAGTAGAAGATGGACCAAATTACGCAGCAGCCGGTAAATCTAAGACCATCAAGGTCCACGGAGGACAACAAACAGTAAAAATTGAGATTTTTGATAAAAATGGTGAAAAGATAGAAAATCTTTCATTTCCTGCATCTAGTCAAGGGGAAATTAATCAACCATGGATTATTCCTAAAGATGCAGAACCAGGAACATATTCTATTAAAGTTTCAGATGCCTTTAATTTTGCAGAATCAACTTTTGAAATAGAATAATTTCAAACAATTTTATTTCACCTAGTTAAGCGAAACATAATGAATCTTAAAGAAAAAATTGCAGACTATCCAAATTTTCCCAAGAAAGGAATTTTATTTAGAGACTTTAGTCCAGTATTAAAAGATCCATCCGCATTATCACATATTGCAGATGAATTTTCAAAGCATTTCCATCCAAAAGATATCGATGTATTTGCTGGAATTGAATCAAGAGGATTCATACTAGCCTCAATTTTAGCCTCTAGATACAACAAAGGTATGGTTATGATTAGAAAAGCAGGGAAACTACCTGGAAAAACTACAAAATTAGCATATACAATTGAATATGGAAAAGACACAATAGAAATTCAAAAAGACATCATAAAAGAAGGTGAAAGAGTGCTCATTTGCGATGATTTGCTTGCAACAGGCGGAACAGCGAAGGCATCTGCAAAATTAATTGAAAAAGTAGGAGGAGAGATTGTAGGATTTGCATTCATAATTGAACTAGTTGATCTTAATGGAATCAAAGGGCTTAACAAATACAATTGTAAATCATTGGTGAAATATTGATGGAAAAAGATGTAGAGATTGGAATTTTTGGAGGAACTGGAATTTACGATTCAGGTCTACTTGAAAATGCACAAGAGATTGATATAGATACACCATATGGAAAACCTTCAGATACAATTACAGTTGGAATGTTTAAAGGAAGAAAAATTGCATTTCTACCAAGACACGGTAAAAAACACACCATTCCACCTCATAAAATTAATTTTAAAGCAAATATTTGGGCATTCAAAGAATTAGGAATTACAAGAATTATTGCACCATCTGCAGTTGGAAGTCTAAAAGAAGAATTAGCGCCAGGTCACTTTGTATTACCAACTCAATTCATAGACTTTACAAAATCTAGAAACGGTTCATTTTCAGAAGAAGGCAGAGTAATTCACATCTCAGTAGCTGATCCTTTCTGTCCAGAACTACAATCATCAATTCTTCAAGTAACAGATAATCAAGGTTTAAAAATGCATAAAGATTGTACATACGTTTGCATAGAAGGACCACGGTTCTCAACTAAAGCTGAATCAAAATTTTACAGAACAACTGGAGCAGATATTATTGGAATGACCCTTGTTCCTGAATGCCAACTAGCAAGAGAAGCACAGATGTGTTATGCTTCAATTTCAACGGTTACAGATTATGATGTTTGGGCAGATAAACCAGTTACAGCTAAAGAAGTTATTGAAACACTAACAAAAAATGTAGAAAAAACAAAAAAAATACTAACAGAGTTAATTGATAAAATTCCTAAAACACGAAGTTGTTCTTGTGAAAAGGCATTAGCAGAAGCAGAATTTTAATCATCAACAAAGGACTCTTTGGTAAGTCCTTCTGGAAGGGTCAAATCACCTTGAAGTAGATTTCTCTGAAGTAAATCAATTACTTCATCAACATTATATCCTAATTTTTCTAATTCTTTCTCAGTAATTTGAGAAAGTTTTGCACCAATATTTTGTCCGCCTATCCTACCAAATGCAATAGCTGTAAAACGAAATTCATTTTCATCTATTGTAAATTTACCAGTAATCTTTGCAGCCATTTGACTCCCATGTATATTATTTATGTGAACTTTAAGATCCATTTCAAAGACTAAATTTCTACAGCTTTGTTAACATTGTCATCAATTAGAAAACTCCAATGTTTTTCATCTTCAATTTTGAAATTATTTATTTTAAGAGGAATCACTTTTTCATCAAGGCATTCGTGTTTGATTTCCCCATTTTCTTTTAATTTTACTAATTTCCATTTGTATTTTCCCTGTTGTAATTTACAAATAGTCACTCCCCATTTTGCATCAGGATCAATTTTTGGCATTCCTACCGTTTCAGCAATTTCTTCAATTCCAAGTTGTTTTTCTTCACAGAATTTTTTCTTACAAACTCCACATCTCCAAACATCAACAGAACCAATAGTTCTTTCATCAATGTTGATATTTACCACACCAAAATAGACTGGTTGATGCTTACAGGTCTCAGTATCAATGCTCAATGTTGTTCACCAAGTTTTGGTATTATTTAGTTCTTGCATCATCATATGATTTTTCTAAAATTACGCCAATATTATCAACAATTTTATTTCGTTTAAATTCAATATTTTCTCTCTCACACATCTTCCTGTACATGTTTACTGCTGTAAATCTAGGATGCATGGCCTCAAATTCTGTAGGAGTGATATCAATAAAAGCACCAAGAGTCATTAGATCATTTGATGCTTTTTTGGCTTCATCAATGGAAATTTTTAATTTATCAGCAATGGATTGTGATGACATTTTACCAGAACAGGTCACTAGTAAAAAAACTTGAGCCTGAATATGATCTAAATGTATTTCAGATACTAAATCATGCTCAATTTCAGAATAAGACATTATTTCTAAAAGGAATTGTTAAAGCATAAAACATGATCTATGAAACTATTTTTTGGCTAGAATCTTTTTAGAGATTTTCAAAGAAAATCCCATTGCAATAAAATGAATAATTGCTCCCAATATTGCAGCATATAGTAAATTATCTAAAATTTTCCAAGTTATGATAAAAGATATGATTGATGGAACTGTAACTATGACTGCAATTATAGTTCCTCTTAATGCAATTTGAGAAATTGAAAGTTTAGACTTCTTGTTATCAGACAATAGGCAAAATTTCAAAAATGGTAATAAAAACCAAAGATACTTTATATTTGGTAGACATTAATTTTTACTGTTTGGCTAGTTATAAGGGAGCATATTCAAATGATCAATCATTAAATTTTGTAATTCCCATCATTGTAATTTTATTTTTAGGAATTATCTATATCATGACACAAAGAGCAGATTCAGGATTTGTTAGTTTTATTCTTATTGGTGCAGCAGCAGTTACAATGTTTTATTGGGTCAGAGTTTTAAAGAAAATGGCTAAAGATCAAAAACCAGCATACACACAAGCTAGAGAACAGGAAACAAAGAACTGGGTTTATGATTTGATTAAAGGTGAAGAAGAATTTGTGTTTGTTGCAGAAGTTCCAGGTCCTGAAGATAAAATTGCCGTTAGATTAGTAGATGGGATTCTGTATATTCGTGGAACAGCAGGATTTTCAAAAGAAGTTCCAATAGAAGGAGTAAATGAAATGCAAATATTTGATTTTAAATATAGAAATGGTGTATTAACACTACGAATTAAATAATTAAAGACTTTTTGCTAATTCTAATTTTTGTGGTAGATACTTGTCAGTAATATTTGTTAGACCATATTTTGAGAAAGCCTCTAATTCAGCTTTTCTTTTTAATTTTAAAAATACATCAAGCTCTTTTTTCCAAATCCCATCTTGATATCTAGGATCTTTTTGTAGATCATAGCATCTCTTGATATCAGATTCAGTCATTGGAATTGTGGGTAGCTTGTATTTTTCAATATCAGTAGCCCATACTCCAACCCATTTTGCATCTGGAACAGTTAATTCTCTAAGATGAGCAGCATTGGCTGAACCAGATTTTATAACCATTGCAATATGTTCTCCATACACATCCCCATCAGTTAGGACAATTACAGGTAATTTCATTTCTTCATGTAATCTTTTCAGTAGAGTTCGAGTTGAACGAGGTGCTTGTCCACCCGTATTGATAATAATAGATTTGAATTTTTTATCAACTTGTTCCTCAACAAATCTAGTAAAGAGACCACCTTTTTCAATTGCAATAACAATTTCTGCACTAGTATCAACTAATTCAGCAGTGGTCAAACTAGGACCAATTGAATATCCATCAGGATGGTTTGATAAATTCATGGTTTTACCCTCATATCCAGGAATAGTATATTCAATTGTCAAATCTCCAAAAATGGAGCTTCTCTCTTCAGGGAATATGT
Source organism: Nitrosopumilus oxyclinae (assembly GCF_013407165.1). Lineage (NCBI taxonomy): Archaea > Thermoproteati > Nitrososphaerota > Nitrososphaeria > Nitrosopumilales > Nitrosopumilaceae > Nitrosopumilus > Nitrosopumilus oxyclinae. Next base: position 1,275,056 of record NZ_CP026994.1, read on the forward strand.
GAAAATCTTCTCTAGGCTTTGAAGTTACAGCCTCCAAATCCACAATAATGTTATCAGATTCAGATTGATCTTCAAATTCAATTGCAAAAGCTTGTGATGAATAGTAGACATCTCTTAATGTAGATGACTTTTTTTCATGAGTTAATCTATTTGCAAAAAATGCCAACCACATTAATTGTGTGAAAGATCTCAACTGTGCAGAGTTTCTTGAACTCCTAACTGCAGCATTAGTTCCAAGGATGTATTGTCTAAGTTTTTTATCATAAACAATGTTACTTACTGATCTACTTGGAATAGAGAATTTTGGAAATTGTCCGTTATCTAAGTCATCATATATTTTTGCACCATGGCTTTTAAGCATCTCAAGAATGTTCTTTTGTTTTGCATCAGCTTTTTTACTTCGTTCTTTAATCCTAGTTTGTTCTTTTTTACTTGTTGCCAATTTCATTCTCCTCCTCTACTGATTGTTTAGATTCAACTGCGTTTTCTTCTAATAGTTTCTTGTAATTAGGTTCTTTCTTTTTTCCAGCAAGCTCTGTACAAAATTCTGCAATTTGTGGTAAATATTTTGCATAAAGATTTGCTCTCTTTTTAGCCATATCAGCTTGGCCACGTTTAGACATGTATGCTGCCAATTTTCTTGACAATAATTGTAATCCCAGTCTTAACTCTCGCTCAATTTCAGGTCTATCTGCAACATTTTCCTTTCCTGCAGTTTTGTATGGAATTCTAGTTGAACAAATATGAGATACGATGATGAACGGAGGATCTCCTTTGACTTTGTACCTTCCCCAATCAGTATCATTTACAACTTTTAGTACAACATCACTTCCTTCATCATAAAGTAATGGAATTCTATTAGCATATCGATAAACATGAGGTCCACCTGATTTGATATCCCCACCATAAGCAATACCCATCTCAATAATGAACGGGAATCCCGAATATGCAGATGGTGAACGTTGGACTACAGCAGTAAAATCAGGATTGAAGAATTTTTTAATTCCTTTTTCCAAAGGGTCCTCTCCCAATGGGGCTAAACAACTAGAATCAGGCGCCATGAAATCTTCAAATTTTTGAAGTGAGTCACTCAAATTGACTAATTCCTGATTTGATAAAGTTCCCATTCTTTTTTCAGGTTTAAAACCTGCAAATTCTGCAAATTTTACAGCAGTAGTAGGTCCAATTCTTTGAAATCTTTTTGTAAGAAATGTTGTTAGAGGTTCTCCTTGTACAGTATTGGTTAATTGTTTGTAATACTGACTTTCAGGATCCATATCCACTGATTTTGATTGTGAATCGCCAAAATCCCAATAAAATAATTTTTTGTTTGGCATATCAATATCTTCAATTCTAATTTTGTTTAATTTTTCAAAATCCATTTTTAAAAATGACATCAAAGCTATTACAACTCTCACTTGACGTGGAAGTGTTTTCCATTTTTTCTTTGCTTTATCCATAATTGCAGTGAAACTAAGATTTTTTACCGACAATCCTAAATCCTTTCTAACTTTTTCAATCATTGCATCATCAATAGTTGGAATTTCAAATTGAGATTCTACAATCATCCTTCTAATTCGTTCTACATCAATTCCATGTGGATGTGGACGAATAATGGTAGGAGGTGGAGGAATTTCTTTTACAAATCTTGGATGACTAAATTTTTGATCCTTTGGATCATCAAAAGTAATTGAAGCATATGGAGTGATCAAAGATGTTTCATAAACATAATCTCTAATTTTGTTTCCTGCTTTTGAATAGTCACCCTCTAAACAAATACTGACACTAAGACCATGTTTTGAAACTTCTTTAGTTGTGTGTTTTACAATTACAGGTTTATTTTTTTGAATATCAAGTAATAATTCAAATGTATCTTGAGTAGCACCATCTACAGAACTTTTTACAATTACAGGTTTGTTAGTAGTAATTTGTCCATAAAGAATTGCCATAGTTGCACCTAAACCAAACATTCCCCTTGCTTGTTTGAGTCCAAATTTAGAACCATAAAGTACTGTTCCAAAGGCTAATGGAATATGTTCTGCATCTATTCCAGGTCCATTATCCTTTACAGTCAATATGTATGGTTTAGGATCGGGTTTTTCAGGATCTACTGCCTTGATGGTTAAATGTACGTCTGGAAGAATCCCTTTTTGATCACACGCATCTAAGGCATTTTCAACAAATTCTCTTACTGCAGTATAAAGAGATCTTGTAGGATTACTAAATCCAGCTAAATCACGATTGCTGTAAAAAAATTCACTAGGAGAGATTTGGTTAAATTTTTCTTTAATAGAAGACATCTTGATCTTCCCACAATTTCATTCGTTCCTGTTTTGCAGTTCTGTTTGCTGCTTCTAATTTTGTATAAACTGCACCATGTATACTTCCACTTGAGATAGAAGATATAGCATCAACTGCCAAACGTAATTTACTTGAATCACCAATAATTGAAACAGTTCTTCCATAAACTGAGATATGAGTACCACTAAGATTTTCCATGTTTCGTCTTGCTCTACCACCTTCTCCAATAATCCTCCCTTTTATCCTTTCAACATTAGCATTAGATTTTCCTGCAAATTCTCTAAGATCTATTACATGTAATGCATTTTCACCATCAAGCAAAGTCATTGCATTTTCAGGAGAAAACCCTCTTCCAATTGCTGTAACTATCTCCATAGCTTTGAATGGTTGAATTTTATCAACATCACCTTGAGTTCTGATAAAAACTTCTCCAGTGTCACCATCAATTTCTAAAGAAACATAGCAAGTTTCTTCAATTTTGGATTTCACATTTCCAGATTTGCCAATTAAAACTGCTATTCTATCATTTGGAATACGAATTAATTTTTCAAAGCTCATTTTACAATATCCTCAAATATTTTATCTGAATCTTCAACAGGAATTCCTCTTTTATTGAAGAATCTTCCGATGTTATTAATATCACGTTTAAGAAATTCATGGGCGTTTGGATGTCTAAGATCAACACCGGAACCTAGATCAAAAACAACTAAACCTTTTTCAGTTTTGAAAATATTATATTCTGAAAAATCACCATGAACTAATTTTGCTTTTTTGTATATATCAGTTAAAATAGATATAGCTTGGGCATAGTCATTTTCATCAACTTCAGAAGTTAGTAATTGCTTTGCAGGGGCCCCACCATCGCCGATAAATTCCATAGCAAGGACATTATTTGTAACATAATATGGTCTAGGTACTGGAATTCCCGCCTGATAACATTGAGTTAGATTTCGATGTTCTTTTTTTGCCCATAGATAAACAAGGTTTTTTGTCCCTTTTTTGAGATGAGAGAAACGAGGATCTCCAAGGATATAGGGCTCACGTTTTTTAAAATTTGCAGTACTCACCAAATAAATTTTTAATGCAACACTAGCACCATCATCATCAACTCCCCAAAAAAGAACAGATTCCTTTCCTGCACTAACTGAACCATTAACATAAGCAATAACATGATCAGTGATCATCTTGTAAAGAGTCATGACAGTTGGTTTATCCAAAACTTCATTGACTACTTTTCCTTTTTTGAATCCATCTTCTAGAGGAGAGCGTTTTCGTTTTGATCTTAGTTTATTATCTAATTTAGATTCTAATTTTTTGCTAATTGTATCAGTCATTGAAGAGATATACTCCTACTAGATAAAAGGGGTTGCTGTTTAAAACTAAAAAAGTTTGTAAAGTAAAAATCAAATCAAACAAATTTAGATGTTAAATATAATTAAAAACGGAACATCTGAAACTATTTTTACCGCATTTTCAGAACCAATACCTAGTTTTAGAGATAATGAAACAGTTTCTTTTCCAGCCATATTAATAATGGAAGAGTTTTTCAATAAAGATTCAGCTTCATCTTTTTCAACAAATCTTTCTCCGTAGTAATTTTCACTAATATGCATAGTTAAGTCACCTTCAATAATTTTTTTCCCCAATAACTCAGCATCGCAAATATTGAGCATTGATTGATTTTGATAATTCGTAGTTCTTACCGAATATTGCATTACGCATATTTACCTTTCAAAGTAGATTTTGCTCCACATGCTTCACAGATTAAAAATGAAATTCTATTTTCTTTTAGAATTTTTGTATCAGGACTTTTACATGTTGGACATTCAAGATAGTCTTTTACATAAATTTGAAATAATCTCGTGAAATCATCAGGTGCCCTTCTACCAACAAACATTGCTTTATCGCCAAGTCTTTCTGCTGGAACTGCAAATTCTTTTGAAAGATATTGTAAAACTTTGTCAGGATCTCTTCGCAAAACCTTTGGGAATTCTGAAAAATTTCTTAAAAAGGTTTTTTGACCCTCCCACATTACATCAACAACAGGAAGCTCAAATCTAGTTTGAGATTCCTTGTCAGTGTCACCTAGTTTATCCTGAATACGTTTGAGTAGGTTTTCGTAGTCTGATTTAGTCACTAAAAAATGATGCATGGTTGACCCTATATGGGTTTTGAAAAAGAGAAATCGTGTGGACCTTGTGTGAGGTTATTCCATCTTTCCTATTCGGAAGACGTTCGTACCACATGTTGGACATGTACCTTTTACTGCAGGACGTCCGTTCTTTAGTGTAGTTTCTTTAGGATCTTTGATATCCCTTTTTGCTCTACATTTTACACAATATGCTTGAACCATTATGAAATTTATCAAACTTTGTGGTATTTAGGCAGAGGCTGTGAAAATTATTTCACTATAGACTAGATGTGCGTAAATTTTTTTAGGCATCAGAATATCTATTTTGTCATTATTTACAAAAAATATAACCATTTTTAAAAAAAACCTTAACAGTATTCTCAAAAAGTATGTTTTTTCCAATGTTTGTTTGATAAACATGGATTTCATGAATTATTACCAATTATAAACTCCTTATTAGTAAAATTACAAAATGGCATCAAAAAAAGGAGTAGCTGTAACTGCAATAATTCTAGCAGCAATTACAGGTGCAAGTTTTTTGTTATGGATTGTTCCTCAAGATGTCGAAACAACTTTTGTCGTATCAGATTATAAAAATTATCTAGACGGAGTTAAAAACATCCATGAAGTTTTAGAAGAATCAATTGAGATTGAATATGAGAATTTAAGAACTGGAAAAATCTCACCACAAGACTATATTTCAGTAACTGAAGTTACATCGTCTCAAGTAACTACGCAAATAAGTGAATTTGTAACATCTAAACCATCAGAAGAATGGCAAACTAGTTACATCAATTACATGGAGGCTTTGAAATCATTTAATTCCTATATTGTAGAAACTAAGGTTTTAGCCAAAATGATTGAAAATGAAAATAGTGAAGATGAAATGAGAGAGGTTTTGGAAAAAATAGACATGTTAAAGTCTGAGTCTATAGAATTTGTAAAAATGTCTGATCAATCAAGACCAAGCTAGTCTCAAAACCGAATTTTACTATTCATAGAAGTTGGAAATCGTTAAAAGGTAATTCTGTGAGAGAAATAGAATGTCTCAACGAACAGGCAAAGTGGAAAAGGACGTAAATGCATCAACTGCTAATAAATTACTAGTAATTTGTATTGATAGAGATAATGATGTGGGAGAGAAAGCAGGGATTGTCACACCTGTTGTTGGAAGAGATGCATGTATTGAAGCAGCACAGAGATTAGCATTAGAAGATCCAGAGGATGCAGATTCAAATTCAATTTTTGCAGCAATTAAAACATATGAAGATTTGATCAGTAAAGGATACCAAGTAGAGGTAGTAACTGTTGCAGGAGTTAAAGATAGAGGAGTTCAAGCTGATGAAAAAATCCTAGTTGAAACAAGAAAAGTTTTAAAAAAATTTTCTGCAAACGGTGCAGTAATTGTGTCGGATGGAGAAGATGATGAAAGTGTCATACCAGTAATTCAAAATGTATTACCAGTAGTATCAGTACAGCGAGTAGTAATGAAAGTAAGTAGAAGTGTAGAATATTCTTATGCAGTTTTTGGAAAATATCTTAAAATGCTTGCATATGATTCAAAATATTCAAAATTCTTTTTAGGTGTTCCAGGAATTCTATTGTTAATTGGTGGAGTTGCAACAGTATTTGGTTATACTGCAGAAATTTTTGCAGTACTAGTAAGTATTTTGGGTGGTGCATTTTTAATTAGAGCATTTGATATTGATAGAGTATGGTCAAATTGGTCAAAGCCAACTCCGATGGGTTTTATCAGAATGTTTACAATGGTTGCAGGGGTATTACTAATTCTTTCATCAGTGCCAGCTGGAATTAGCGCAGTTGATACAGAATTAGTTGAAGCAAATGTACAATTAATTTCAATAATTACAGACAAAATAATTGTAGGGCAGTTCGTATCAGGTGTATTACCTATTTTATGGATTGGTTTGGGTTCAATATTTGCAGGTACATTACTAAGTAATTGGATTGGAGGAATTCCAAGACAAATTAGTGATACTTTGAGAATTATTGTGTTAGGTGCACTCTACCCAACTGTATTGCAATTTACCAACATTATGATACATGATGAACCTTCTCTCACTCTAATTCCACCATTACTAGGAGGATTAGCAGCAACACTAGTCTCAGCCACAATTCTCTTTAAAAAATATAGAAAGCATAAAGATCAAGAGATGATTTCAGACTAAATTCATTCAAAAGTGAATCAATAATTTAAATTTCTGAAAAACACTGATATCTTCTATCAAGTATGAATTATCAAATGGTGAGTAGATATTAGTAAAATTAAAGATTTAGTTTTTCAGCTTTCAGGACTCTATAAGATATACGGTAAAAGATTAGAAAGTGAAATTAAAAATGGAGATATTCCAAATCATGTTGCATTAATTTTAGATGGTAATAGAAGATGGGCTAAAAGGCATCTTTCAATGCCAAAAAAGGGTCATTGGAAAGGAGCAGATGCCGTAGAAAATCTTCTTGATTGGTGTGAAGAGTTTGATATCAAAATTATAACCTTGTATGCACTTTCTGCAGAAAATCTTGATAGGGATGATGATGAATTGAAATATCTCTATGAATTAATTCAAATGAGATTAGAAAAATTATTGAATGATCCAAGAATTCATAGAAGTAAAATGAGAGTTAAAGGAATTGGAAGAATAGAACTATTACCTGAATCAATTAAAAAAGTTTTACAGCAATTAGATAATGCTACAAAAGATTATGACAATCATTTTCTAAATATTGCACTTGCATATGGAGGGCAAAATGAATTAGTAGACGCAGTAAAAAAAATTGGAAGTAAAATAAAAGATGGTTCTCTAAGCGTAGAAGACATTAACAAAAAAGAAATTGAATCAAATCTTTACACATCACATTTACCACAATCATCACCAGATATGGTATTAAGGACGTCAGGGGAGAAGAGATTGAGTGGATTTTTGATGTGGCAAAGTGCTTATAGTGAATTAGTCTTTATGGATATTTTTTGGCCAGAATTTAGAAAAATAGATTTAATGAGGGCAATTAGAACATATCAAGAAAGGAAGAGACGATTAGGAAAATGATTGAAGAGACATCTGCAGGAATTGTATTATTTAGAAAAGAAGGAGCTAAAAAATTATTTTTACTATTACATTATCCTTCAGGACATTGGGACTTTGTTAAAGGTAAAATGGAAAAAGGTGAAACAATTCATGAAACAGCCATAAGAGAAACAAAAGAAGAGACAGGAATTACAGATGTGAAATTTTTAGATAATTTTGAAGAATGGATTGAATATAATTTTCAATATCAAGGTGAATTAGTTCAGAAAAAAGTAGTATTTTTCTTGGCTGAAACAAATACTAAAGATGTAGAAATATCTCATGAGCATCTAGACTATATCTGGATGGATTATAACACTGCAATGGAAAAAACTACTTTTGATAATGCAAAAACGGTTTTAACAAGAGCACAAATGCTACTTTCCGAAACTCTGTAATTGTAATTCTTTTGCAACCTGTACTGGGTTTTTAGAATTTAGGATTGTTCTTCCTACAATAAGATAATTAGTTCCAGATGAAATTACTTCATTTGCACTACCTCCTTGAGTACCAACACCAGGGGAAAAAATACTCAAATTTTTTCCTGCTTGTTTAGAACAATATTGAATAATTTTTGGAAATGTAGCTCCCACCACAATTCCATCAACCTTTGCAGTTAAAGCCCAATTCAAAAATAATTGGTACAATTGTTGCTTTTTATCCATTTTAATTTCCATATCATATGATAATTTAGCCTCAGGTGCGCTCATATGACATAGTGTGATGACTCCTTTACTATTTTTATGAGCAGATTTTACTAGATTTTTTAGACTATCAAGACCCATAATCGGATTTACGATAACTGCATCAAATCCCAAATTCCATAGATGTTCAGCAGTTACTCTGTTGGTATTTCCAATGTCATTTAGTTTGATATCAGCAATAGTTTGTAATCCATATCTATGCGCAGTTTTGTTAATTTTTTGAATTTCTTTTCCACCTAGGGGTAAAAGTAAATGAAAATTTAGTTTAATACCACATAGAAATGGATGTAATTGCTTTATGTTTTGAATTGTTTTTGATTCTAAATTTTTAACAGATAGATCATAATCGTTGGCAAGAATGACTTTGCCATTAGTTTTTGATATATGTGAAAGTCTAGTTTTGAAGGTGGCCATAATCTACTAGTGGATGAGTGTCTTTCAATTTTATTATTTTGATATAAGAATATCCATGTTCAGATGGATTATCTACAAATGTTGGTTCCGTTCCATTAACTGTAGAAAATTTCAAAAAGGGTTTTTGTGGATCTGAATCTAACACCACATGACAAAAATAAGATGTTCCTTCATCATTGAAATTCATGAAAACCCCGACTAACCACTTATCATTATGAGGAAATAAGAACAATGGGAATGGAATCTCTTCAATTCCCCAAGTAAGTTTTGCAAGACTGGACATATCTTCTAATTGGATTGGTTGATATCTATCCAAAGTGCCATTACCAGGTTGTAATGTTTTAGGTAATGATTTGATCCTAACGATTGGAGAATAAAGTTTGCTTGCATCTGAAGTTGTATCAACAATTTCTGATTCTTCTTTACCACCTTTTAGCCCATAACAAAGATAGTGGCCATTGTTTTGAAGAGGAGTATAGTATACAATTGGTTTTTCTTTTAAAACATCCATTTGTACGGATAAAATTTTCTTTCCATTATAATCATGTAAAAATGAAACACGAGGAGCACGCTCTAATGCACAAACGAGCCTAGTAAATTCTAAAGTTGAATGGACTTGGATGTAACGTGGTAATTTATCAGTAGTTTGTAATTTATCAGTTGTTTGTAACTTGTCCACAGGGATTAGCTGTTGGTTATCAAATTAAACTTATCCAAAACAAAGGAGCCTAGTTTCTTCTATCAATAATATCATTGACATCAGGACCAGTTCCAATAATCGTAACAGGCGTGTTTAATTCTTTTTCAATATTTGTAATGAATGCTTTTGCATCTACAGATAAGTTATCAAAAGAAGTTTCACCTGCACAGTCAGTAAAGAGTACATCTAATTTTGTTATAGCAATTTGTGTTGCACCATTAAGCATGATTGCACGCCTAGCTAAATCAAAATCAAAATCTGCAGCACGTCTTTGACGACCAGTGACAGTACCAAATTCAGACCAGCCTTTTTTTTCTGCATCTTCAAGTGAAAGTTCTTTGTCAAGCGGTCCAGTACCAACACGCGTAACATATGATTTGAAAACAACTAATACTTCATCTACTTTGGTCGGTCCAAGGCCAATATCAGCACAAATTCCAGAAGCAGTAACATCTTTTGATGTTACAAACGGATATGTTCCGTGCCAGAGAGAAAGGAATGTTCCTTGCGTACCCTCTACTAAGACATTCTCATTTGCATCAAGTGCAGAATTTACCTCTAAAGGTACATCTACAATTAGTGAAGATAACGAATCAAAATCTTTTGCAAGTTTTAAAATTCTCATAGCTCGGTCAGCATTTGCAGGTCCAGTACCAGAACCCGTACTTCCAATTTTTTCTTTTAATTCCCCTTTTGAATCTCTACTCAAATGAGTTTCTTCAATAATTCCACAGTGTTTATCAATAAAAGAACGTCCGGCTACATCAAAATCTTGAATTTCTTTGTTAAGAACATCAGGATTAATTACAACACCAGGTCCAATCATTACTTTGGCATTTTTATTGAGAAATCCACTTGGAAGCATTCTAACTTTATACACTTTATCTCCATCTCTAATTGTATGACCGGCATTTGGACCAGCGCCACCACGTACAATTATTTTTGGATTATCTTTAATTGCCAAATATGAGATGATCTTTCCTTTTCCCTCATCTCCAAAAAATCCGCCAACAACTACAGTTGATGTCATGTTGTTAAACATCTATTTGGTTTATTTAAGCTAAAGTATTTTCCATGATTTTATATTCAACACTGAGTAATTTAGATCGATGGTCGGTGAAAATTTTGCAGGAAATATTATTATCAACTTGGCAAATTTACCGGATTTTCTAAGAAACCCAATCTTGAAAAAAAGAATGATAGAATTTTTTTCATTATCAGATGAAGAAAAAATGGAAGTTATCAACAATGCATTAGAGGCTGGTCCTACAATTCCTTTCCCTAATTTTGCAAAACTTTTCAAAACATGGCTCAAAATTTTAACGACATTATCTGAAGAGCAAAGGGAAGGATTATTTTCAGCATATATTACAGAAGTTGCTCATTCTCCACAAAAATTAATCACTTTCAACGTAGATGGGATTTTAGAGATATTTTTATCATTAGAAGAAAATGAGAGAGAAATTCTTGCAAAAACAATTAAAAAAATAATTAATAACTTAGATGAAAATTCAAAAAAACGAATGATGATAATTGTTCCTGAAAATGCTAAAAAACACTTAAAATTTTAGGCGCCTGGTCGTTCTTCAGGTTTTCGGTTATCTTCATTGGTGTAATCAACCACTTCTCCTTCTGGAGACAAAACACCTACAAAGATCTTCTCGTGTTTTTTCAATAATTTTCTATGATCCAGCATAGACATGTCAAGTTTCATCTCATTCATAACCATGATTTGATATTCTTTCCATTCAGCCCAGCATTTGTTGCATGTAGGGTATTTTGCTGCAACAACTCCAAGCTCTTCACTATCCGGAATAGAATTCTTACATTTGGTACAAGTTCTACTCATAAGAATTAGGAATAATGAACTCCTTTTATCTTTTATTGAATGTAAAACAATAATAATTATCAAAGAGATACTTTTGCATGAAGATAAAATGCCCAAAATGCAAAGAAAATGCAGAGTTGGCAATGGATTATTCAGTTGTGAAATGCGGTTCTTGTGATTTGGATATGAGTTATGGAGAATATGTAAAATTTGTGGCTCATAATGAACCAAAATATTCAGATATTTTAGGAGATTATGCAGCTAGTACAGAAGGTCAATCTTCAGGTTCTTTGGATGAATGGGATTAACAAAATAGTGTAATGATTCATCAGATTAAAATAATTAGTTAAACATAATTCTATTCATCATTGGAGTTTTTATTAGAAAATATTCTGAACTTAGTTGGATTTTTAGTAGGACTTGCTATTGGCATAATGTCATATATTGGATTTAGAAATACAGGGAGTCCAACATTATTTAGATTAACAATTGCATTTTCTTCAATTAGTTTAGGATTTTTTGTCATATGGACAGGATACATGGTAGAAGACTTTGTTACAAAGACAGGTAGTGTAGAAAAATGGATTCAAACTTTAGGAATTGCAATTCAAACAGTAGGATATTTTTTTATTGCATTTTCACATAGTATAAAATCATTCTTTCCAAAATCTAGTTATTTTAGATCAGTAGGAATATTTCCATTATTTTTAGTGTCATCTGTTCAGTTAGAGCATATTTTCAGATCAATATCATTTATTCTCTTAGCATACGGGGCAATTGAAACAATGTTATCATATTTTGAAAATAGGAACAAGGGGGCAATTTCAGTGTCTGTAGGATTAGGGCTTTTAGCATTAGGAGAATTTGTAGGATGGTATTCATTTGTATTCCCTGAATCAATCCTGTACTCAGCATCAATAATTATCAAAATTGGAGGACTCATAGCATTATTCATTCCAGTGAGCAAAGTGCCATTAACCAGGATAAAATTTGATAAAGATTTAGAATAATTATTCACTAGGCTCAAAATTTTCCAGTATTTTGAATTTGTCAAATTCTTTTATCTTTTTAGTATATTGGAAAATATCAGTGCCCTCTCATAGAAATTATAACAATTGTAAAGTGTACAAATGGCTGAATATAGAACACATATGAAAATTATTGGAGATATTTTAGCAACAACAAGAGATGACTTACAAGATGAAGATGGAGCATCAGTTACATATCTAATTAGAAAAGCTAACATTTCACATTCTAGAATTTCAACCATATTGAAAACTCTAGTATCTCAAGGACTTTTAGAAAAAGTTGATAATCAAGGTTCAAATAAATATAAAATTAGTGAACCAGGTAGAGAATTCTTGCAAGCATATTACAAATTTACAAACTTTGCAGATAATTTTGGATTAAGCATCTAACCTGTAACTTCTTCAGATTCAGCTAAATTATCATCAAAATCATCTTCAAAATCATTATCTTCATAATCAGTACTGGACATACTTTTCAAAGAAGTGTGTAAACTGTTAAAAACTTATTCAAATGAAAATGATAATTAAAGAAAAAAATGGTGATTGTGTATTGAAAGTAAATTGTAACAAAGAAGGCATAGAGAAAGCTTCAGAAATAATCAGTAAAGGTGGAATTGTGATTTTCCCAACAGACACAGTTTATGGGATAGGTTGTGATCCATACAACAAAGAATCAGTAGAGAGAATCTATAAAATTAAATCCAGAGATATCAGCAAATCAGTTCCAGTTTTAACATATTCAATAGAAACTGCTGAAAAAATAGTTGAATTTGATCAATTAACTAAAAAAATTGTTGAAAAATTTTGGCCTGGCCCACTAACAGTGATTTTAAAAGTTACAGATAAAAAAATCAAAGAATCATTGAACTTGAAAAATAAAATTGCAATTAGAGTTCCTGATCATAAATGTACATTAGAATTATTAAAAAAATGTAATTTTCTTGTAGGAACTAGTGCAAATATTTCTGGAGATTTGCCATATACAAATCCAGAAAAATGTTTGGAAAATTTAGAAAACTATGATATTTTTGTTGATGGTGGAATTATTACAAGTAAAGGAGAATCAACAATTATAGAAATAGAAAATAAGCAGATCAAAATAATCCGGGAAGGTTCTTTAACTAAAGATGAAATTTTACAATCATGAATCTAATAATTACTTGTCCTAGGCACCTTGAACCAGAAACGGAAGAAGAATTAATCGATATTTTAGGAGAATTAGGGGATTCTGATGTCAAGATTACAATTACCAACATGTCAGGAATATTGACTGCCGAAACAAAACTTGATCCCATAGAAGTTGTAAGGAAAATTAAAGAAATGCTTCTAGATGAACCATGGAGTGTAAGGTATTGTAAAAGAATCATTCCAATACAGAAAGTTATTGAATCAAAAATTGAAGAAATTGAAAAAAGTGTTGCAGAATTATCAAATCAAATTTTAGATGAGGAAACATATAGAATATCAATTGAAAAAAGAAATTCAGATTTATCAAGTAAAGAGATTATCACAAAAATTGCTAACAATATAAAAAACAAAGTCTCTCTAGAATTCCCAGATAAAGTTCTATTAATTGAAATTTTAGGCAATAAAACAGGAGTGTCTATCCTAAAAAAATCAGATATTCTAAGTACAGAGAAAACTAAGCGAAGTATGTCAGAGTAATACAGCAGCTTTTTCAACTAAAATATCTGCCAAAGGATTTTTTGAAATAATTGAATCAGTATGTTTTGTTGTTATTTTAAATCGTTTTTTTAGAAAAGATTCATTATTTTTTGAAAACATTGGAATTGATATTGACTTTAATTCAAGATGTAGTGAATTTAGAGTTTTTTTATTTCCAATTGCAATAATTGTAAAATTTGTATTAGGTTTTATTCCAACATTTTTAATTGCATCAGAAATTTGTGTAGTTAAAGCAAATCTCATTAAAATATCAGTTTCAAGTTTGTTTGAAAGTAAAATATTATTTTTTTCAGATTCAATAGACAAAGAAACAATTTTTTTTAAATGATAGTTGTTTAGAATATAATTACTAGATACGGCCTGAATTATAATTTTAGGATATTTTTTTCTTATGTTATCGATGAATTTCATATCAATTGTTTTTTGACCTTTAATTTCGATAGCATAGATTATTTTTTTAGAAAATTCAAAATTTATTTTTTTTGATGCTCCTCCATGAATTACAGGGATAATACTTACAAGATCATTTTCTTTTATTATTGTAGATTTTCCATCCATTGCAGAAGAATCAGCACCATTAATTGCAATCAATACATTATCAGTGTCAAGTTCAGGTGTGTCTGCAGGTTTTAGTTTTAATAATAAATTGATCAATTCCTGAATGCTCAGATTAGATTGTTCAATTTTCAATTGTTCTATTGGAAAAGATTTTTTTGCACCACCTACAAATTTTACAGTAAACATATCTATCTAATTTAAAATTGAGAAATTATATTTAATGTATTATTCTGTTTTTTCTTCAGCAGTCTCAGAAGGTATTTCTTCAGGAGTTGATTCAACTACTGTCTCTGTTGCTTCAACAGTTTCTACTCCTTCTACCACAACATCTTCAGTCATTTCTATTTCAGATTTTTCTTCTGCTTGTTGTTCAGCTTTTGATGCTGTAATTCTAGCCTGTTTGGCTTTTTCTTCACGAACTTCTTTTTTAATAAATTTAGTAATATAACCTGCAATTTCATTTTTCAAACCTTTAGAACGTACAATAGATACTTGATCTAAGGCTTTTTTATTATCTGCAAAATCTTCACCAAATTTGGTTTTGTGATCTACTAGAACTTCATATGAAAGTCGCTTTATTCTATCCACTAATCGATTACATGAGGGGGGTATTTTATACCTATATTCCAAGAAATGAGTTTGAATTTGATTCTAACAAGGTTGCCATATCATCAAAAGATTTACCTAAAATTTTTGAAGCACAAAAAATCACACTAGGTATAAAGCTGATTTGTCCGGATTTCATATCAAAACATCTAGAAAATCTCACAGGCCCATCGGTTTCAACAAGGATTTGAGATTCATCAGTTTTTGACAATAAAGTTTGCTTATCATTTGCATAAATCATTACTGGTCCAAAAGATACAAAAAATCCCATGTCCATGGCTTTTTGAAGTTGTTTTTTACTTCCATCAAACCAATGCAATAATGCATGTTTTGTATCATACGAAGTCATAATTTCAAAAACATCATCAAGACTTTTTCTTGAATGGATGGATACAGGTTTGTTGAATTTTTCAGCAAATGATAATAATGTTTCAAATACATTATTTTGTTTTATTGCATCTTCATTTTTGGTAACATAAGTTGGATCTAATCCAATTTCACCTATCCCAGAAATATGATCATGATTATCTTCAATTAATTTGGAAATATTTTCTAGTTCTTCATTTGCACATTCAGGATGAATTCCTATGAATGGTAAAATTAGATTGCTTTTTTTAGCAAGTTCTAATGTCTGTATTGAATTATTGTAATCCATAGACACACAACATGCTTTAATTTTTAAAAATTCCATTTGTTTTAAGATAAATTCCATATCAGAAACATATTCTGGATCAGACAAATGTATGTGAGAATCAAAATACCAAGTCATTTCTTTAAAAATTATTCAAATAGTCTGTATAAATCGATTCCTTAGTGATATTTTTTCACTCATTATCTTTTTTCGGAAAAAATTAAAACTAAATTCATGAAATCATCAGAATTAGGGTTATCTGCAATGTATAGAATTCTAAAAAAAGCAGGTGCAGAGAGGGTTAGTGATGAGTCTGCAGAAGAATTAAGAAGGACAATTGAAGAAATTGCAGATGGTATTGCTAAAAGTGCAGTAGATATGGCTTCCCATGCTAGTAGAAAAACGGTAAAAGGGGAAGATGTGAAGTTGGCTTCTAAACCATTTAACAAATTCTAATCTAAAGAGTTTAATTGTTCATTTTGTGTTTTTTAAAACGGTACTCTGGCAGAACGGTTATGCGTGAGCCTGCAAAGCTTATACAAGGGGGTTCGACTCCCTCGGGTACCTTTATCCTACTACGACCTGTCCCTGCATCCAAGGATGAAGAGTACAAAAATAATCATAAGTGCCTTCTTCATTAAAATCAAAAGTAAATGATTCGTATGGATCTAAATGCCCACTATCAAATAGATCAGAAGGCTCACCATAAAATCCCGAAGTAACACTATGAAATGCAGAATCTTCATTTAACCAAGTAACTTGATTTCCAGAATCAATGGTAATTATAGATGGAATGTAACATCTGTCAAACTCCTCACATCCAGGACGAGAAGATTTTGTTGACATTATAACATCCCCTGTAACAACTACTTCAGGTTCTTGAGGGATTTTCTCCATAGAAGAATCAAAAGTAACTAAACCAATTATGATAATTACAAAAACAATTACAATTCCAGTTAAGATTATTTTTTTTAGCAAATCACATCATTTCCTTTTCAGAGTTATTACATAATTACCCAATTCTCTAAATATATAACATATTAGAAGACATAATTGGCTCAAAACGGAAATGGATTGTTAGAATACATACCTGGCTCTCACACATTATTAGTTCAAAAGAATTCCAGTCCACCTCTGGAAGGATTTGCAGAGAACATACAAGAAAGTATTCATGAATATGCTGAAAATTCAAAAAGCGAAGTAGAGAAAGGAAACAATTTTCTTCAATGGATTCTAACAAGAGTTTTTGAGGCTACTGAAGACGATGCTGCAGATGCAATTGTAGATGGAGCAAATGATCTTGGAATTGATGCCTACCTTCCAGTAGATTTTTCAGATAACACTATTAGATTATTCCAATCAAAATATGGAACCTCGCATTCTCTAGAAGCTATAGCTAAATTCAAAGAAGATGCAAAAAGATTACTTGCAAAAGATGTAGTAAACATGAGACCTGAACTTGCCCAACTTGTTACTAAAATTAAAGAAAAAAATCTAAAGATAAAATGCTGTTATGTTACAGATCAAGATGTAGATTATTCAGATGATTTGGTAGAAATCATTGATCAAAAAGTAATAATTCAAAAATTATGGGATAGAATAAAAAAACCAGCAGCAGGAAAAAAATCATCAATTAAATTAGAAAGGATGTTAAGACACGAAAACACCATACTAGGAATTTTAAAGCTACGTGAATTGACAGAATTTGTAAGTAAGAATAGAGATTATGTCTTTGAATCCAACATTAGACAATGGATGCAATTTAAAACTACAGTTAACAAAGGGTTAAGAGAAACATTGCAAAGTAATCCAGGCAAATTTTTCTTTTACAACAATGGAATAACTATTGTAGTTAGTGATTTTTCAGAATTAGGAGAAAATTTGATTGAACTACATGCACCCCAAATTGTTAACGGAGCACAAACATCAAATTCCATCCTTGATCATTCTAAGAGAACAAAAAATATGGATGGTTCAATGACTGTTACAATAATCAAAGCAGACGATGAACAAGAACAAAATAACATTACAAAGTATAGAAATTCCCAAAACTCAGTTAGAGGAAAAGATTTAGTTTCATTAATGGATTTTCATAAATCAGTTAAATCGCAGTTGAAAAGTTGTGGTTATTTTTATGAAATTCAAGCAGGTTCTTTTGATACTAAAACAAAATCAAAACAATGTGAATATGTGGGAGACGCAATATACAATAGTTATCTTCCAGATAATCATAAGAAAGTTATTGTTGCAAAAGATGCAATTCAATCTTTAGTTGCAGGAATTGAACAAAGACCTACAGAAGCATATAGTTCACCAGCGCAATTTCTTCCAAGAGGAAGTAAGTATGATGATATATTCAATGATAATCTCAAAGACGATTATCGAATTTTGCTATATCCGTATCTTGTAAAAGAATATGCAAAAAAGTCATTAAAATATGGAAAACAAGGCGGGCATAAAACAAAAAGATATGCAACTTTATTTTTTGTTGCAGTGTATTTTAGAATTCTTCATAAAAAAATTCTAGAATCAAATGGTGATTTTAAAGGAGACATTAGGAAATTAGAACCTATTTTTCGTAGTTTCAAACTAAATTCTAGAATTTTAAAGATTACAGATGTAGTAGTAACTAAATTTCTTGAAGATACAGTAGTTGATGATGAGATTGAATTGGCAAATACCAAGCATAACTTCTTCTCACAACATGTATGGAATGATGCAATGCTTCGTGTAATTGATAAAAAAATCAGACAAGGGGAAGATGAAATCTTAGCATTGAAAAAACTCACAACTAGTTTATTCTAATTTCAAAGGTAGAAGCCCAACCAAGTAAAAATCTTGCAGGAGGTTTACATTGGTCAGACTGCCTACCTAAATTGAATATAAAGCAGTAATATTTAACATAATTTTTTCAAGTATGATTTAATCGGGAATGTTTTTTATATCGAGTTAAAAAAGCAATGTCACTTTGGGTAAAAAAGAAAAATGTGTGATTTGTAGTGAAACCATAGAATTGCACTTTAAAGCAATGGAAGAATGGAAAATTGACGGTACATTATGTGGTAAATGTTATTCAAAACAACTCAATGAATATTATCCAGGGGAACACGTTAGAGTAAACAAGCATTTAGATTAATTTTATTCTAATTTTGAAAGTTTATTTGTATTAATACAATTCCAAACAAGAGGATCATTTTTTAGATCTTTCTCTTCTAAAAATTTGATGTCAGTGATTGTTTTTTTCTTTTTTAGTAAATTAACTTGAAAACTTGAAAATTTCTTACAATCACATGAATTAAACAAGCAAACATCACCGTCACCTTCATCATGATCTTGAGCTTCATGACTACAATTGCATACTGCATCTTTTTTTACATCATCTAAAGATTTGTCTGCATACACTCCTAATCGTAAATATGCTTCACCTGCATGGCCTTTTTTGAATCGTTCATAATTTTCTGATTTTGGTAATTCTTTAAAAAAAGATAGATTCGTATCAGGTTTCTGAGAGTCTGATCCCATGATAAACCAATAATTGTCATCAATCTCTAAAAATCGGATTTTAATTGATGGATCAACCCAAGAATGAATTGTATCATGCCAAATAGATGCTGCTTCTTTTCTATCAGTAAATAATGGGACTACATTCATTCTCAAATCATAATATCTATACGCAACACCTACAAAGTCATCAAACCAAGGGATAGGGGATTGGGAAGACATTGCACGGAAATCATTCCAGAGCTTATTTATCTGATCTGAATTAATGGTAATACCCTTATATCATAGTTTTAGAATTAGTTACGTATGGCTTCCTATAGAACCAGTATGCAAATTGTTGCAGATTTACTAGATGCTACTCAGCAGTCTGGCCAAGAAGGCATCAAAACAACATCATTACTTACAAAGGCAAATCTATCACATTCAAGATTATCAAAATTCTTGGAAAATTTGACAGGAGCCGGTCTAATCAACAAGATAGAATTTGATGGTAAGAATACTTTTGTAATTACTTCCAAAGGCAGACAATACTTGGACTCTTACATGAATTTCTCAAGTATTGCAGGTTCATTTGGATTAGAACTTTAAAATCTATTTTCTAGATCTTCTTTTTGCATTAGCTGCATGTCTTTCTTTTCTTTCTTTGAATGTGCTGTACGCAAAAATAATTATGATTCCTGCAATGGCAGCATAAAATAATGGAATAATTGGAGGATCACGGAATTCTCCAGACGAGGGTTCAACAAATGCAATGGGTATAGTCACAACCATGAAAATTAAAATAACTAATAGATATTTATCCACAAATTTCTTGATTTACAAAACCATATATCTTTTTGATTTAGAAAAATCAATAGAGAAATGGCAAAATTACTTGAAATGATAGGGTTGGCCCTTGTTGCAATTATGACATTAGGTTTTGTAGGTGTATTCATACCATATGGGATACAAAATGGAACATCTGAATTATTTTGGGGTTGTGCAGGTGCTACACTAATGATAATCATCTATAGAAAGATGAAAAACAAGAAAGAAGAACAAAAAGAAAATTAGTATATTTTAAAAAATTATCAGTAATTACTCAATGGTAAATCAACCGACAGATCTATAAAGGACAATTCTAAGTTAATTGTGAGGGGAATATTTGGTAGATCAAACAAAACAATGGTGGGAAGGTTTAGGAAAAGAACTAGAAACAGATATTGAAACCTTCGAAGAATCAGATTAACAATTATCTAGACATTTTTAAAAAATTATCAAAGCCTTGAACGGGGTACGAACCCGCGACCTAACGCTTACGAGGCGTTCGCTCTACCAGGCTGAGCTACCAAGGCACGTTTGGGTAAATCCATCAGAGTTAATAAAAAGCCTTTCCGAAATGGACTAAATGAAAAAAACAATTTCAGGGATTAGAGGAATATTTGGAGAAGATCTTAACCTAAAAGATGTATTAGAATTTTGCAATAATTTTTCATCATTAATAAAATCAAAAAAATGTGTTATTGGAAAAGATACTAGACCTTCAGGTTCAATGGTAAAAAACTCAGCAACTGCAGCATTGATGAAAAATGGGATTGATGTTTTTAATTTAGGAACAGTTCCAACTCCAGTAGTTTTCAGAGAAGCAAGAAATTACGGAGCAGGTTTAGTAATTTCTTCATCTCACAATCCATTAGAATGGAATGGGATGAAATTCATCATTGAGGGCAGAGGGATAAACGAGGATGAACTTCCACAAATCATCCAACATCAGGATATTGTAAAAACAAAAATCGGTATTGAAACTGAAATTACCACATCATACATAGAAGATGCAAAAAAAATCATAGGAAAATTGGAAAACAGGCCAAAAATTGCAGTAGATATTGGAGGAGGAGCTGCTAAAGATTTTGCTCCATTATTACTAAGAGAAATTGGATGTGATGTTCAAGTAATTAATGAAAATATTTCTGGGTGCTCAAGAGGACCTGATCCAACATCAGATAATTTATCAGAATTAATTACTACGACTAATAAAAAAGACATCGGATTTGCATTTGATTTAGACGGAGATCGATTGGTAGTTGTTAAAGACGGAAAAAAACAAACACCAGACGTGACACTGGGTTTAGGCGTAGCAAAATCATTGGAGTTAGGCTACAAAAAATTCGTTCTAAGTATTGATACTAGTGTATCAGTTGAAAAATTCATCAAAGAGAAAGGAGGAACTGTACAAAGATCCAAAGTAGGAGAAGCAAACGTAATAGATCTCATGCTAGAGAATAATGCACAAGCTGGAGGGGAAGGCAGTAGTGGAGGTTTTATTTTACCAGAATTCAATTATTGCAGAGAAGGGATTCTTACAAGCGGTCTAATTGCATCCATGCTAGATGGTTCAAAATTTAACGAGATACTAAATTTTATGGAAAGTTATAATCAGATTAGAGATAAAACTGACATTGATTCAGAATTTCATGACAAAGTTATCGAAGAAGTGAAATCAAATTTTTCAAAAGATTATTCTGAAATAATTACATTAGATGGAATCAAAGGAATTATCGATGAAGATAGTTGGGTGCTAATTAGAAAATCAAATACAGAAGACATCATTAGAGTTTCAGCAGAATCAAATAATAAAGAAAAATGCAAAGAGATAGTCAAGGATACGATAAAAATGGTAAATCAAAGTTATGAAAAAATTAGATGAAACATCAATAATTGAAATTTTTCAGAAGGGATTAGGTAAAAAAAAATTCGAATCAGAAGATGTAGAAGTTTTTAATTTAGGTAAAAATAAAATTGTGGCAAAAACTGACACGCTAGTACAAAGTACAGATATTCCATCTAAAATGAAATTATCTGACGCTGCAAGGAAAAGTATAGTGGCATGTGTAAGTGATTTTGCCTCAAAGGGGGTCAAACCATCATATGGAATGATTTCAATAAATCTTCCAAATACTATTTCACGCTCAAAAATTAACGAAATTGTTTCTGGTTTTAGAAAAGCATCAAAAGAATTCAATATTTCAATTTTAGGAGGGGATACAAACGGAGGCAAGGAAATTGTATTCAACGTATGTCTTTTTGGAATTGTAGACAAAATAGTTTCAAGAAGGAATTCAAAGAAAAAAGATCTGATATTTGTTACTGGTCCATTCGGATATACAGCAGCTGGATTGAATATGATTCTAGGTAAAAAAAGAGGAAAGCCAGATTTTGTGAAAAAATCAATTAATTCAGTAATTAAACCAAAACCTAGACTCAATTTTGGAATAAAAAACAAGAAATATTTTTCATCATCAATGGATTCCAGTGATGGTTTATCTACTACATTAAATGAAATGGCAAAACAAAGCAAAAATAAATTCATCATAACTAAAATTCCAGCATCAAAAGATTTGGAGAATTTTGTAAAAGCTCATAAATTGAATTTGAATAATTTTGTATTCAATGGTGGAGAAGAATATGAATTTGTTTTCACCGCATCTCAAAACCATAAAAAAACTATTGTAAAGAATGCAAAATTATTGAAAATACCAATTATAGAGATAGGTTTTGTCACTTCAGGAAAAGGTGTGTATCTTAAAAATGATAATAATTTAGTTCAATTACAAGATAAAGGTTGGAAGCATTTCAAATAATTATTCCCCATATGAGAAATCACGTTCAACATTATTTACAATACTAAAAATAGATTCTGCAGGTAAAACGTTAACACATTCAGTAATCCATATTTCATCTAGATACATCAAGCGTTTAAAATCATCATTAGGAAGTTCATCAGGGGTAGAATCAGGATACGTAGCATGAATTCTATATCCTTCATTAGCAATCAGTTGACAGCTTTGTTCTTGAGGGGATAAACCAGAATCGCCGATCGGGGTCAAAAAATGAATTGCCACTGAAGCCATTAATGCAGTTGCAACTGCTATACCAATTGCCAAAAACAGAATTGATGCCATTTAATGCATCCAGATGATTACAGTATATGAATAGTCATTGGATATCTAATAGTGCCTAAATTATGATAGTTTTGAAAAATCAATGTATTTTAAACCCTTTAAGGCCTGATTAGACATTGTCAGAAACAGAAGCTGAGATTCAAGAAGCACCAGTAGAAAAGACTGAGGCTGTAGTTGAAGAGACTGAAGCTGCAGAAGAAGTAAAAACCGAATCTGCTCAAGAATCAAAAGCTCAACCAGAGACAAAAAAAGAAGGTCCTGAAAAATGGGGAATTGCCCATATTTACAGTAGTTATAATAATACAATTATTCACATGACCGACCTTACAGGTGCAGAAACAGTATCAATTAGTTCTGGTGGAATTCATGTAACTGCAGATAGATACGAATCATCACCATTTGCCGCAATGAAAGCAGCAAATGCAGTTGTAGAATCTGCAAGAACAAAAGGATTTACGGGATTTCATATCAGAGTTCGTGCTGTAGGTGGAGTTGGTTCCAGAGTTCCTGGTCCAGGTGCACAAGCAGCAATTAGAGCATTAGCAAGAGGCGGATTTAAAATTGGAAGAATTGATGATGTAACACCAATTCCTCATGACACCACTAGAAAGAAAGGTGGAAAAAGAGGAAGAAGAGTTTAGTCAGATATTTTTATTTTAATATCACAACCTTTAGAAACAAAATAATCTGTCATAAATTTTGCAAATTTTCCTGCTTGATCATTTGCCTGATATTTATTAATCATATCAGAAAACTTTTCTTCAATTCCACTTTGTAAATTAGGTTTAATTGCTAATTTAAAAAATGTCCATCCAAATTTTGGTAAAGGATCACTTAGAACATATCCATTATAACCCGATACAAGACTTTCCATATGAGATAATGCTTTTTTGATTGTTAGTAGATCATCTGCATAATTTTTTGTTCCAATTTCTAAAACAATATTCATTACTCATCACCATCATCAGAGGGTTGATTACTAAGTTTATCAGTTAAAGAAACAAATTTTCCATCTTGTTCTACATTAATTTTTGTAGCCATTCTAACATTGATACCAACTGATCTAAACAATGTCAATAACTTTCCCCCATCAATACTCTCATTAATTTCTCCAGTTTTAATTAATTCAGATAATTTTTCAATTATCATTTTTGTTTCATTGGGGAATTGAGATTCTGCATTTTGTAAAACTTCTAGTCCTCTAAATCCAAGTATTTTGATAAGAGAATCCCTCGGATTTTCAGTAACTTTTTCTTTTTCAGCATCAGGAGTTGGCTCTACGTTTTGTTTTGTAGAAATATTTTTTTGCATTTCAGCTAGTCGTTTAGCCTTTAGTCTTTCTAGTTCAGAATCTTCTTCGCTCAACCTTTAATCACACCAATAGGCACTAATTTTGCAACTTTTGTGGCAATTCCCAAATTATGAGAGACATTAACTACAGAATCAACATCTTTGTAGGCTTGAGGGGTTTCTTCAACAACTCCATCTCTAGTTAAGGCTTTGATGAATATGCCTTTGTCATTTAGTGATTTTTTAACATCATCCTCAGTAAAATTTCTTCTAGCCTTTGAACGAGACATTGTTCTTCCTGCACCATGAGCAGTAGATCCAAAACTCAAATTCATTGAATTTGGTTTCCCAAGTAAAATCCAGCTAGAAGTACCCATAGAGCCTGGAACTAAAACAGGTTGTCCTAAATCACGGTATTTTAACGGAATTTCATTTCGATTTGCAGGAAACGCTCTTGTTGCACCTTTTCTATGAACTACCAAATTACGTTCTGCTCCATCAACTTTGTGTTTTTCAACTTTAGCAATATTATGAGCAACATCATAAACTAGTTTCATATCAAGATCAGACTCTGATTGATTAAATACACGTTGAAAAGAATTTCTCGTCCAATGAGTTAGCATTTGTCTATTACTCCAAGCAAAATTTAATGCAGAAAACATTGCTTTTCTATAAGATTCACCTTCTTCAGAACTATTTGGGACACATGCAAGTTCTCTATCAGGTAAATTGATATTATATTTTTCCATAGCTTGCTCTGCCACTCGGAGATAATCACTACACACCTGATGACCAAATCCTCTAGAGCCACAATGAATTAAAACTGTAATTGTTCCTTCTTCTATTCCCATTCTCTTTGCTGCTTCTTCATCATGAATTTCTGCAACTTTTTGTACTTCTAAAAAATGATTTCCAGAACCTAAACTTCCAAGTTGAGGTGCACCTCTTTTTCTTGCTTTATCAGAAACTTTGTCTGGATCAGCATTTTGAATTTTTCCATTCTCTTCACAAACATCTGAATCATCAGATGAGCCATAACCATGATCAATTGCCCAGTCCACTCCTCTTACCAAAACTTCATCAAGTTCCGAAGGAGTTAGTTTTACTGCACCTTTAGATCCTACACCAGATGGTATAGAGCTAAAAAGATCTGTTACCAATTCTTTTAGTTTTGAACGAACTAAATCTTCAGATAAATTAGAACGAAGTAAACGTACTCCACAATTAATATCATAACCAACACCTCCAGGACTAATCATTCCTTCTTCTGCATCCATAGCTGCGACCCCACCTACTGGAAAACCATAGCCTTCATGCCCGTCAGGTAAAACTGTACTATGACTAACTATACCAGGAATACAGGCTACATTTTTTGCCTGCATTATTGTCCTATCAGAGAGCATTTTTTGCATTAATGGCTCATCAGCATAGATTCTCACAGGAACTTTCATGCCAAGATTTGAATCAGCATCAATTTGGTATTGGTTCTCTCCAATTTTTCTTGGTGTACTAGAAGACATGAGTATTGGTGAAAATTCCCTTCAATCCAATTTAAATCATCAGAAGATTTGTAAAATAATTTCAAAACAATCCAATTAATTAGAAAAACCATTCATGAAATTGATGATCTGGTTTATCTATGATTAAATCATTTCATTATTTGTGGTAAGAAAACAATTAACAGAAAAGGAAAAGGAAAAACAAAAAGAAGAGCAATCATTGAGAGCTAAAGCTTCTCGAGCAGCTAGAAGAAGCGGTAAAAGTATGAAAACTGAAGGTAAAGTAAGTAAATCAACTGCAAAGACAAAAGAAGCTAGATCATCAAAGAAAGTAGCAACTGTAAGAAAGAGAACAAGAAGTTAAAGTCAATTTAGATTATCTGAGATGATTTTCATCTTTGGTATTTGAGTAGACCATATAAAATGGAATTAGTGGTACAGTAACTTAAGATGGCAGATGCTAAAACAATTACTATCTCAGATGTGATGACCAAATCAGTGATCTCTGTTGATGCAAAATTAACAGTAAATGAAACTGCAAAAATGATGGAAGATGCAAAAGTTGGAGCAGTTATCGTAATGGAAGATAACTTACCAATAGGAATTGTCACAGATAGAGACTTTGCAATTAAAATTGCAGCTCATGCATATCAAATTTCTACTCCAATCAAAAAAATAATGTCAACTCCATTATTTTCAATCAATCCAGATGAAACTGTAAGAACTGCAGCAGATTTAATGCATGACAGAGGAATAAGAAAATTACCAGTCATCGATGACGGTAAAGTGATTGGGATTATCACATCAACTGATATTGTTAATTTGTTAGCTGTTTGCGTGGAAGAAGATATGAGAGATATGTATTTTCATTCAGTAGCAAAAATCTATACCAATTACAGCCCATATAATTAACAAAATCATGGTAGTGCCAATAATTGTATTATTAGGAATTCCAATTCTACTTGGAATTGTATACATGCCTCCATATGATATGCCAGTAAAGGAAGAATCAAGTGAAATTCCAGAGGAACCGGATGTAAGTATTTTGTACTATATCTTAATGGGAATTTGGACTTTGTATTTGATTAAAATTCTTCTTCAAGTGAAAAAAGGAACTTTCAAGGCAACACAGAGGTATTAGTATGAACACGGCACCATACTGGAGAAAAAATATTTGTTCTGATTGCAAGCGAGTTAATTGTGAAAAAGGTTGCTTGTGTGATTGTCACCAATTAAGAGATAGAGTGGATTAAGTTCAAAATTCATAAGTAGATTTATTTTCGATGTGTACCGATTAGAAATATTGGCAATTTTACCTATTGATAATGGTCGTTATGGTACCAAAGAAATGATGGATATTTTCAGTGAGCAAAAAAAAGTAGACTATCAATTAGAGATCGAGGGGGCTGCTGCCATTTCTCAAAGTGAAATAGGTATGATCTCAAAAAGCATAGGTAAAGAAATTCACAGAGCTGCAATGTCTGGAAAAATTACTGCAAAAAGAATTAAACAATTAGAGGCAAAAAGTGATCACGATACTGCAGCACTAGTAGAATCACTAAGTGAGAAATGTAGTAAAAATGCAAGACCTTGGATACATTATGGATTAACAAGTAATGATTTAGTTGATACAAGTAACTCAATGCAAATGAGGGATGCATTACAAATTATTGAACCTAAAGTCGCAAAGATGGCATCAATTCTTGCAAAAAAAGCTGTAAAACATGGAAAGATTCCAGCAGTCGGTCGAACACATGGTCAGCATGCAAGTATCATTTCATTTGGATTAAAGTTTGCAAATTGGGCTGCAGAGATGGCAAAACATGTAGAACGAATTGAAGAAATTAAGAAAAGAATTCTAATTTGCAAGACACTAGGTGTTGTAGGAACTGGTTCTCTCATGGGTGCAAAGTCACTTGAAGTACAAAAAAGAGCTGCTAAACGATTAAAATTATTCCCAGCAGAAGTTACAACACAAGTTGTCCCTAGAGAAAGATATGCAGAATATGTGTTTGAACTGGCATTAATTGGGGCCACTTTGGAAAAAATTGCAATAGAGATTAGAAATTTACAAAGAACTGAGATTGGAGAAGTTGCAGAACAATTCAAGAAAGGACAGATGGGCAGTAGTGCAGTTCCAGTTAAAAGAAATCCAATTAAAAGTGAACGAGTGTCATCATTATCAAAACTAGTAAGGAGTCAAGTTGCAGTTGCATTTGAAAATATTCCACTATGGCATGAGCGAGATCTTTCAAATTCAGCAAATGAGAGATTTATTCTTCCAACTGTTTCAATTCTAGTTGATGAAATGCTTGAAACTATGACTAGAATTATTTCAAACTTGATGGTAAATGAGAAAAGAATTGTAGATAACCTATACATCACAAAGGGGCAAATCTTTGCAGAGTTTGTTTTGGAAGCTCTAATCAAAAAAGGAATTCCAAGATTTGAGGCATACAGAGATGTTCAAAGAGTTGCATTTGAGGCAAATGACAAAGGAATGTTCTACAAAGATGCAATAAAAAACGACAAAGCATTCAATTCAAAATTAACTGAAAAAGAAATTGATTCTATCTTCTCACCGGAGAAACACCTTGGTGCATCTCCTGCAATCATAAAAAATGTAGAAAGATCAGTACAAAATACAGTTAAGAAATTTCTTTAAGAGATTTTAGAACTACCATATCTTAAGAGTTGAATTCACCTGCCATTTTGGGGATGAAAATGGACGCAGATAGGCGTGAAATATAGAAAGTCTAGTTTTCATTTCTATGAGAGCCGTACTCGTCACAGGCAAAATCTTTTGATTTTAGTCAGTTAAAGAGTCTTAGTGTTTTAGTTCAGGACTCTAATCCTGTATAGATTATGGAATAGAATTTAATTCATTTTCAATTATTTCAATACCTGATACAAAAATTGCAGCAGAATCAGGATCTCCTCCAAATGCCATTCCTAATGTCTCAAGTTGAAAATCAACATAACTTTCAATTAATTTTCCAGTAACTGTTACTTTCTTATCGTGTAGTGATGGACTTAATTTTTCACCATATAGAAAAATTCTACCATTATTCATATTGACATTCATTTCTTCTTCAGGAATAACTGCGTATGATGGTCCATCAATTGGTTTCCAATGTTGTAGAATTCCAGTGACGGTAACCGTGGATGCATTTTCTATGTATTCAGTACGTTTACTTTTGTATTCTGCATTCTCACTATAGTTATTTGTCTGCGATATTACAAAAATCACCATTACTGTGATGCTGATAATTATTGCAATAGATGATTTTTTCATGATATTTTGATCAATAATAACCTCATAAAGTTTCTAATCTTGGTAATTACAAATCCAAATTTCAATGAAATAATCCTAGGCTTTCAAAGGGAATTGTTGTTTTAGTTTGAAACCCTATTTTCTCTTCTAAATTTAATATGAAGGATTATTGGGATTAAAAAAACTACAAATTCAATTAGATAAATTATCAAATTAGTAGGAGGGCGAAGAATTTGGGTAATCCCTCCAACATCAGGAATGATATTATTGATTTTTCCTACATATTCTGATTCAGTGATTGGAAAATCAGTACCTGGAATTGATGCAGGATTTGCATCACCTTTAGTTTTGAAGGTAAGTGGATTATCATTTAGTACCTCCACAATTCTATGTAAAATTATTCTATTATGATCAGAAGGTCTATCAAATACAATGATATCACCCACTGACAAATTTTCAAATGGGAAATTTTTATCAGCAGTAACTACATCATAAACTTCTAATTCAGGCATCATACTACCACTTGAAACAACATAAAATGCTCCCCCTAAACTAAACAAAAACATACCAATTGAAAAGAGGATTGGGAGTGAAAATACTATTCCTACAATTATACATCGTTTAGCCTTGATGGGATCGTCTTTTCGAATTGCAAAGTAAGAGATCAATCCTCCAAGAATAGAAAACAATATCGGTAATTCATACCATAAGGGACTACGTTTTTTTCTATTTTCTAATGTCATTGAATAGCACTACTCCGTGATTGTTTCATAAAGTCATCGTTCCATTTCTTTGACCATTTCCTAATTAGATAAATTGCAACAGGTAGTACAATACTTTCTACAAGGAGATAATTATATTGAGAATCTGGTAAAAATGACACCAAGATCATTGCAGGAATTGCAATTCCAAAGATTACGAGGATATAGATTGTTAATTTTTTTACTTTGTAAGAAGCATACAAATCCAATCCAGGGATAAATGCAAAAATTGTTTGTCGAGTTATATCAACTGGTCTGTTTGGGACAGAAAAATAACTAACCGTCCCTGTTCGTTTGTCTTGTAAATATATTGCAATTCCTGCTATCAAAGAGCCAAATCCAGCTAAATTAGTAATAATCTTAACAATAAACAAGAGATATGAAGATAGATTTTGAAATATTGTAGAATCATTTCCACTAAAATCAACATTCATTGAAGATGATACAGTTGGGAAGAAAAATGCCAAAACCGTATTTGCAATCAATAAGACTATTCCAATACGGATTAGGAATGTACTACGTCTCAATGAATTTTAATTATGATTTTCATACATTAGGTACTGTATGTTATTTCAAATAACATAGGCACAAATCATATGATTCAAGTCCGTCAAAGGGAATCATTGTTTTAGTTCAGGGCCCAAAAAGGCTTGAATCATTCTCAAGAACTCTATTTCATTATCGAGTTTTTAACAAAGCTTTGTGAATTTTAGTACCATACTGTAATGCCTTTTTTCGTTTTGTACAAGAAAGTTCTGGAACGTTGACTTCACTTGCTAATTTACGAATAATGTGTTTACGATATAGATCTTCAGAGTCATGAATTTTTTCAGATATAGGAACAGTTTTTGCATATTTGATGAATTTTTCTGAGAGTAATGGCTGGAGTATGGTCACTCCAAATTCAGATGCAACTTGATTTACAGCCTTCATCATTTTTAGTTCATTATCTAATTTAGCCAGCATCACTTCATTGATTTGCGATTCTCCACCAGAATATGCTTCTCTATACGCATTGTAGCCGCAAAATAATTCATCTATACCATTTGCAGTAATTACAGTATCAAGATCTAAAGAGTTTGCAAGTTTTGAAACATAATGAAAAGCAATACAATTTTCATTCCAAGATAGATTGTCTGTTTTTATTGTTTGATTAATTTTTGAAGAAATAGATGAAAATTTGTCTGGATCAATTTCTAAAACATGATGAGGATATTTTAGAAATTCATTGACATGTTTTGCAAAT
The DNA here is from genome assembly GCF_013407165.1 of Nitrosopumilus oxyclinae. Lineage (NCBI taxonomy): Archaea > Thermoproteati > Nitrososphaerota > Nitrososphaeria > Nitrosopumilales > Nitrosopumilaceae > Nitrosopumilus > Nitrosopumilus oxyclinae. The sequence goes on from NZ_CP026994.1 coordinate 1,306,241, forward strand.
AAAATATCATGGGATTCTGAAAATCCAATCGTAAGTAATGATATATCAAAATCCATATCGGAGCAAATTTTTGATATTAATGTACTATCAACACCACCAGAAAAAGCGATTCCAATTTTCTTTACTTGGACAGTTTCAGAAATAGAATTCTTAATATTCTCAAGTAACTCTTTGTTCATATCATCCATTTTGACTTACTCCCCATTTCCCATAAAGGGTAATGAATCAATCTTTTAATTTAAGATTAAATGTGATACAGTATGATGCGATTATCACAACTAGACATCGAGGAGCAATTAAAGAATCTCTCCGGCTGGAGTGTTGTAAATGAAAAACTACACAAGGAATTTCAATTTGAGAGCTTCAATCAAGCATTTGGTTTTATGACCAGGGCAGCAATGGAAATTGAAAAAATGAATCATCATCCAGAGTGGTTTAACGTGTATAATAGAATCACCATAGAATTAACAACTCATGATGCAGGAGGCATAACAAAAAACGATGTCAATCTGGCTAAAATTCTAAATTCTTTGGAATAGCTGTAAATGAAGAATTTTAGGCACAATCATTACAGAATTTATATTATATCCAAAGTCAGTTGACTTCACATGGCTTCAAGTCCTACAATATTAGATTCAGATTTTCGATATATCGACAAGAAAGGAAACTTGCTCAAAACTCGAACTGAGTTAACAGTAGCACAGATGCTTACATTTCTTGAACAAGATTATGAATACAATCACAAAATTACACTAAAGAATGGAACAGATGTTGTAATTGATTTCAAAACTGAAAAGGGATTGATAGAAGTAATTGATACAGATGAGGATATTGAAAAATACAAACAAGTCAAAGAAGATTTTCCTGAAGATAAAGTAATGGCAATAGGACATGCAAAATATGTTGCACAGATTAAAGAATTACAAGATGTTGTATTTTATGATAAGACTCCACAGACAGGTTCCATATTCTTAGAGGATGCATCATTCTCATTTGATTATGCACATATTCTTCCCCTAGTTGAAAAATGCTCCATCCTACATGGACATACATCATCAGTAATGGTTGAACTTGTAGGACAAATGAAAGACAATCTTCTTTTAGATTTTGGCGAAGCTAAAAGAATCATCAAAGAAGTAGTCAATGTATTTGATCATAAATTTTTCATAAACAGAAAATATCTAAAGAAAGAAGATGACTCACATTATCAAATTCAATTTGAAGGACCTAAAGGAATGTTTGAATTACAAGTTCCAAAAAATACAACATATCTGTTAGAAGGTGAGGCCACAGTTGAAAACCTTTCAAGTGAAATTATTAAATTGCTAGTACCAAAAATGCCATCAAATGTAGAGGCAGTAGGTGTTTACATCTATGAAGGTTACAACAAAGGATCTCATATTATTTCAAACATAGAAAGATAATTAGAAAATGGAACCTAAAATATCAGAGAAAGCATGGAACCCAGAATTAGAAAAAGGAATTCTAAAACAATGGGAAGAAGAAAAAATTTATGATTTTATACCACAAGAGGACAATTTTACAATAGATACGCCTCCTCCATATCCATCAGGTAGGCCTTGGCATATTGGTGCTGCAGCACATTATTCACAGATCGACATGATTGCAAGAACTGCAAGGATGGCAGGCAAAAATGTCTATTTCCCTATAGGAATTGACAGGAATGGACTTCCAGTAGAACTCTACACTGAAAAAAAACACAAAATTAGAATGAGGGAAACAGAAAGAGGTGAATTTCTGAATCTATGTAGAGAAGCACTAGATGATTTGGAAGCAGAGATGATTCTCATTATGAAAAGTTTAGGGCTTAGTGGAGATTTTGCAAATTACTATAGAACAGATTCACAAGAATACAGGACACTAACTCAATCAACATTTATTGATTTATGGAAAAAAGGACAAGTGTATCTTGCAAACAGACCAAACAATTACGATTGGGTATCAGGTACAACAATAGCAGATGCAGAAATAATCTATGAAGATTTATCTACAAAACTAGTTTACATGAAATTCAAAATTAAAGATACAGATAAAGAGATAATCATTGCAAGTACAAGGCCAGAATTACTATGTGCATGTAGAACCATCATTGTAAATCCTGAAGATGAAAGATATGCACAATACATTGGAAAGAAAATAATTGTTCCAATTACTAATGCAGAAGTTGAATTAAGAACACATCATTCAGCCCAACAAGAATTTGGTTCAGGTGCTGTAATGGTGTGTAGTTATGGTGATCAAAACGATGTTGCATTATTTAGAGAATTAGAGTTAGAAGAAATTGTTGCAATAGGGTTAGATGGAAGAATGACTGAAGCTGCAGGTGAATATACAGGATTAAAACCAAAACAAGCAAGAACAAAAATTATAGAAGATTTGGAAACCAAAGGATTTCTAGAAAAAACTGAAGATATTGTTCACCGAACTCCAGTATCAGAGAGAAGTAAAACACCAATTGAAATTATTCCAATGGAGGAATATTATCTAAAACAAAAAGAAGCAGTTCCAAAAATTAAGAGTTTAGGAGAAGAAATAGAATTTCATCCGCCAATGCATAAGCAAATCCTGATGAATTGGCTGGAATCCATCAACATTGACTGGCCAATTTCAAGACGAAGGTACTATGGCACTGAAATTCCAATATGGTACTGTAAAAAATGCTCAGAACCTCATGTTCCTGAGCCTGGAAAATACTATAAACCCTGGAATGAGAAATGTCCAATCAATAATTGTACCAAGTGTGATTCCACAGAATTTGTTGGGGAAGAGCGAACATTTGACACATGGATGGATTCTAGCGTATCTCCACTTTTCATTAGTAAATTTAACAGAGATGAGGAATTTTTCAAAAAAGTATATCCTGCATCAATTAGACCTCAAGCAAAAGATATTGTCAGAACGTGGTTGTACTATACACTTCTTAGATGTGAACAGTTAACAGGAAAGAAACCATGGTCTGAAGCTTGGATCATGGGTTATGGTCTAGATGAAAAAGGAATGAAGATGAGTAAAAGTAAAGGCAATGCAATAGATCCTCTACCTGTAATTGAGAAATTAGGTGCAGATACTTTTAGATTTTGGAGTGCAAGTGAAATTAACCACGGATATGATTTTAGATGTAACGAGCAAAAAATTGAATCAACAAAAAAATTCCTCAGTAAGTTGTGGAATGTGTCAAGATTTTTGTCTAATTTTCCAGTAATTGAATCAGGAAAACCTTCTGCAACAGATGAATGGATTTTATCAGAGCTTGACAAGTTAGTTAAAGAATGTAAAAAAGGATATGAAGAATATAACTTTTTTATTCCAGCAATTGCAATTAGAGAATTTACTTGGAATGTATTTGCGGCTCACTACATTGAAATGGTAAAAGCAAGAGCTTATGGAATTGAATTCTCAGATGAAGAAAGAGATGGTGCAATCTTCACATTACATAAAACATTATCAACAATTTTAAAATTATTAGCACCAATTACTCCATTTATTACAGAACATCTTTGGAAAGAACTGTATTCAAAAGATAGCATTCACAAACAAAAACATGTTGAACCTGAAAATATTGAAGAGCAAAGTAATGTTACAAAAGAAATTTCAGAATTCAATTCCAAAGTATGGAATGAGAAGAAATCTCAAAATCTATCATTAAAAGATTCAATCAAAATTGAAATTCCAAAATCTTTAGAACCATTCAAGAAAGATTTGAAATCCATGCATAATTTGTTGGGTTGAGCCTGATTATACCTGCAAAATACCATTTGTGATCAAATACTGAATTCCTTGAATGAACGCAGTGTCATCTATTTGACCATCTGCCCACCAGCCAGCATTATTCTTAATCCAAGGTGGAATTTCATTTCCAGATATCTCACCAGACTCGGTTTGAGGAATATTCATTATTTCCTCAGTTATCAAATACTGAATTCCTTGAATGAACGCAGTGTCATCTATTTGACCATCTGCCCACCAGCCAGCATTATTCTTAATCCAAGGTGGAATTTCAGGTTCTAGAGAAAAAGGATTGAGTGCATCGGTTCCAATAATATCAATAAAAGAATCACCTCCAAAGAATGGAATTACAAGAGTTCTAGATTCTGATGTAGAATCTATTTCAGCATAATCTGTTTCAAAACCATCAACTAAAATAAAAAATTCATCGTCAAATGTGTCAAATTTTGCATCCAATAGTGATCTTGGAATTGTGATCTCAACTGTCCCATCAGAAGAAGTATCCATTGTGAGAATTAATTCAACAAAATCAGGATCCAAAAAAATTGTATCAAGAATTCCATTTTCAATATTATAATCTACATCAAATGAATTAACAGAAACGGTTCCAACATCCCCATATGAGAATGGAAACGATGTAAAAAGAATCAAAACAAATAGAGAACTCAAAAGATATAATGAGTTTTTATGGTTCATCTTTAGTTCCCAGCAATAGTTAGATCTTCTGTTAATTCTACAGAAATATCATTTCCTGCTGAATTGTCATCTGTTGTGTCATCTGTTGTGTCATCTGTTGTGTCATCTGTTGTGTCATCTGTTGTGTCATCTGTTGTTGAAACAGTTTTTGTTAGTGTACCAGTTCCATCAAGAAACCACATACCAGAAATTTTACTTTGAGGATTCAAAATCGAAACTTGAGTTGAATCAGTAATTTCATTTATAGGAGAATCAGCATTTAATGAAATTTTGAGCGTAGAATAAACTTCCGCAAGCACATCATCTTCTAAAAAGGCTAAGACTACCAAAGAATCCTTTAAGCCAGAATCACCTGATGAAGTTGTTCGAGCTTTTCCAAATCCACAGTTGAAAGGTATACTATCCACAGTAATTCCGCATTCTTCTAATTCCAATTTTAGATTAGATTTACTTTTGTCAAAAGTATTGAAAATCATAAAACCTTCAAGCGTAGATAATTGGGTTTTATCACGAATTCCAGTAAGGGTTACTGAATCAAATTTTAATTCGTATGTTTCAAATGAATTTAAAGTGGAAATTTTATCACCCAAGTAATCATCATTGTTGATTTTATCAAGAATTTTTTGAGTTCTAGAATCTAATTTTTCTTGTTTTTCTAATAATTTTTTACGAATTTGATCTGTTTTTTTAGCAATTTTATCTTCTAGTTTTGCAGTTTTGTCAGAAAGTTTTTCAACATCCCCTGTAAAACCAGATTCAATCTTATTTTGATATTTTAATTTAATTTCTTTTAATTTTTCTTCATATTTGTTTATTTTTTTGGATAATTTTTCTTCAAGTTTTTTTCTATCAGAATCTAATTTTGCTTTTTTGTCTTCTAGTTTTTGTTTTTGTTCATCATCTTTTTTGATTTCTTTTTCTTGTTTATCTTCTAGTTTTTGTTTTCGTTCATCAGCTTTTTTGATTTCTTTTTCTTGTTTATCTTCTAGTTTTTGTTTTCGTTCATCAGCTTTTTTGATTTCTTTTTCTTGTTTATCTAACTGTTTTTGATATGCCTTTGAGTTTTCTTGATTTTCAGAAAAATCTTCTTCTGCAAATGAATTTTCAATTGAAAATAGTCCAAAAGAACTACCAATCAAAATTGAGGCTAAAATTCCAAAGAAAATAAAATTTTTGTTCATTTAACAGCTCGACTAAACTATACTTAAAAAGAATTGCTCAGCATTCATCTTATACGAATTAATTTTTTGATGTATTCACAAGATTAATGAAATACTTGTGCAATGCTGTATCTTTAGTTAATTCAGGATGAAAAGCAGTACCAATTACATTGCCTTTTTTGACTGCAACTATTCGTTCGTTAAATTTTGATAAAACTTCTACATCAGATCCTACATCAGATACCGATGGTGCTCTGATGAATACTCCATTAAACTTTGGAATGTTGATAGAATCCATGGAGATATTAGATTCAAATGATTCTTTTTGTCTTCCAAATGAATTTCTCTCCAATTTAATATCCAAAATATCTAAAAGTGGCTGATCAGTTTTACCAACTATCCTATCTTTTGCAGTATTTGATAACATAATCATTCCTGCACAAATTCCAAGAACAGGCATGCCACTTTGAATTTTTTCTTTCATCACCTTTTGAGAGCCATTTACCAAAGACAAGTGACCAATTGTAGTACTTTCTCCACCAGGAATGATCAAACCATCCAATTGAGAAATTTCTTCAGGAGTTCTAACATCAACAACATTTCCATCTAGTCCTAATTCATCAATTGCAGATTTAGCTGACAAAACATTCTCTTGTACATCTCCTTGAATGGATAATACACCAACAGTAAGACTCATGCTGAGCCACCACGATCTTGCATACGTAATTCTAAAGTGTTAACATCTAATCCTATCATAGATTGTCTTTCATCAATCATTTTTTGTGCTTCTTTGACTTTGTCTGATTCATTCCAGAAAGTGGTAGCCAAAACTATTGCTCTTGCTCTTTCTTTTGCATCATCTGAATTGAAGATTCCAGAGCCAACAAAGATACCATCACAGCCTAAAGACATCAAATATGCAGCATCAGCAGGTGTTGCAATTCCACCTGCAGCAAAATTAACAACAGGTAACCGTCCAAGTTTTGCAGTTTGTTCAACAATATCATAAGAGACTTTGAATTCTCTTGCCATTCTAACTAATTCTTGATTATCTCCAGAATCATAAATTGATTTGATGGTTCTCAACTCGTCATTTACTTTTTTGATATGCTTGATAGCTTCTGCAACATTTCCAGTTCCAGGTTCTCCTTTTGTTCTAATCATGGATGCACCCTCTTCAATTCGTCTTAGTGCTTCTGCCAAAGATCTTGCACCATTAACAACTGGAGTAGTAAAGTCCCATTTCCAAATATGACGAAGTTCATCTGCAGGTGTTAAAACTTCAGATTCATCAATCATATCTACATCAGTTTCTTGTAAAACTAATGCCTCATTGACATGACCAATTCTACATTTAGCCATCACAGGAATTGTAACAGAATCCATAATTTCTTCAATTATTCTAATACTTGCAGTTCGTGCAACACCGCCAGCTTTTCTAACTTCAGATGGTAGTTTATCTAATACCATAACAGAGACAGCCCCAGCTTCTTCAGCAATTTGAGCTTGTTCTACATTTGTAACATCCATTACAACTCCATTTTTAAGCATGTGAGCAAACCCACGTTTAACAGTGGAAGAACCGCGTAAAGTATCAATTGAATTTATTTTATCTGAAACTATTCCTTTAGCATCAAGTCGTTCACCAGATAAGGGAAGCATGTGTTAATTTTTCCTAAAGACTATTTGTATCTATTCACTAAATTCAGACATAATCAAATCTAATTCAGATTCAACCATAGTGATTATTGGTGGAATAAAATCTTCAGTTACATTTTGTTGTGGCCAATGGATTTGATTGACACGACCGTTTAGTGTAACTTTAACATTTGATTTTTGGTATTCAGTTGCATTTTCCATTATCTTAAAAGACTCAGAAGGAATTGAAATAAAACCAGTTTCTTTAATGAGTGCTTTAATTTTGTTAAGTTTGTTTTCGTCCAGTTTTGAGCTAACGTCAGGTCTTAGATACCCTTGTTCAGTTACAGAATATTTTATGTCACCATTATTTTTGATATAAAGAATTTCAGTTTTTTGTGCACCAACACGCTCCGTTACACCATAAGAAATTTTTTTTAACTGATGTTTAGTATATTCAATTTCAACATTATCGGTATAATTAGCAGCTGATGTAGGGATTTCATTTTTGAGTAATAAGGGAGTAGAAAGCAAAAGAGCAACAATAACTGGAATTGCACCCAATGCAATGTAAATTGGTTTTACCATTTCACTGCAAATACTGCCAATTTGCAAATAAATCTTAGTAATGGTTAAAATTCAAGCAAAATATTTCGGTTCTTGTGGGTTCGTAGCCTAGCCTGGTAGGGCGATGGTCTCCAAAACCATCGATCGTCGGTTCAAATCCGATCGGGCCCACTTTAGAAAATTCTATTGATTATTTCTCAATACATTTAGTGCAGATCCAGACTTGAACCATTCAATTTGTGATTTATTGTATGAATGATTTAGAAGAATTTCATCTTTCTCTCCAGTAGGATGAGAAATGACACATCGTACTTGTTTATCTGGAGCTAATTCATTTAGTTCAAGTAAACTAATTTTATCATCTTCTAGAATTTTTTCGTAATCTTCTGGATTACTAAATGTTAATGCCAAGATGCCTTGCTTTTTCAAATTTGTTTCATGAATTCTTGCTAAACTTTTTGTGATAACTGCTGCACATCCCAAGAAGCGAGGAGTCATTGCAGCATGTTCTCTACTACTTCCTTCACCATAATTATTATCAGCAACAATTACCCATCTCATTTGTTTTTCTTTGTATTGTCTAGCAATTTGTGAAAATGATTCTTGTTTATTATTTAGAATATTCTTGCCCTGTCCAACTTGATCATTGAAAGCATTTACTGCTCCCAAAAGCATGTTATCACTAAGATTATCCAAGTGTCCTCGTAAAGAAAGCCAAGCTCCTGCAGGAGAAATATGATCAGTAGTGCATTTACCTTTAGCCTTTACCATAATCGGAAGGTTTTCAAAATCATTACCATCCCATTTTGAGAATGGCTCTAAACGCTGTAATCTTTTACTGTTAGGATCAATGATGACTTCAATATCATCAGAATTACTTGGTGGTGCAATGAAAATCCCTTCAGGTCTCATAAAACCTTCTTCAGGAACTTCTGGTGCAGGTTTAGGAGGTTCAAGTTTGAACTTTGTTCCATCAGATGCAATTAGATCATCCTTTAAGGGATTAAATGAAAGTCTACCACCTAACGCTAAAGCAATAATCATTTCAGGACTACCAATAAAATTCAGAGTATTTCTCTTACCGTCATTTCGTCCTGGGAAATTTCTGTTAAATGTGGTAACAATAGTATTTTGTTGATCTTTTTCAAGTTCGGGTCTATTCCATTGACCAATGCATGGACCACATGCATTTGCTAAAACAGTTGCACCTATGTCCAATAGAGAATTCATTTGTCCATCTCTTTCTATAGTACCACGAATTTGTTCAGAACCAGGAGTTACCAATAGAGGGATTTTTGCTTTGATGCCTTTAGATTTAGCTTGTTCAGCTAAACTTGCAGCTCGAGACATATCCTCGTAAGAAGAATTTGTACAACTACCAATTAATGCAACAGAAATTGGATCAGTGTAATCATTAGATTTTACATCATCAGATAATTCAGATATAGTTCTTGCCAAATCAGGAGTATGAGGACCAACAATATGTGGTTCTAATGTTGAAAGATTGATTTCAATAACTCTGTCAAAGAATTTTTCTGGATTTGATTCTATTTCAGGATCTGCAATAAGAGATTCTTTGTTTTGATTTGCTAGTTGAGCAATACCTTCTCTGTTTGTATATTTGAGATAGGTCTCCATTCTTTCATCATATGGGAATACCGAACAAGTAGCACCAATTTCAGCTCCCATATTAGTAATAGTAGCTTTGCCTGTACAACTGATAGATTTTGTTCCAGGTCCAAAATATTCTACGATTGCGTTTGTACCTCCAGAGACTGTTAGCTCCTCAGCAACTTTTAAAATAATATCTTTTGGAGCAGTCCATCCAGTAAGTGCTCCAGTTAATTTTACACCAATTTTTTTAGGATAAAGTAATTCCCAAGGCAAGCCAGCCATGGTCTCTGCTGCATCTAATCCGCCAACACCAATTGCAATCATTCCAAGACCTCCAGCATTAGGAGTATGAGAATCAGTACCAATCATCAATCCACCAGGGAATGCATAATTTTCAAGAACTACTTGATGAATAATTCCTGCACCAGGTTTCCAAAAACCACATCCATATTTTGCAGATGCAGATTGTAAAAATTTAAAAACTTCACTATTTTCATCAAGGGAAACTTTCATGTCAACATCACCTTGAACTTCGGCTCTGATGAGATGGTCACAATGTACAGTTGTAGGCAATGCGGTTTGTTTTAATCCTGCTTGCATAAATTGAAGCATTACCATTTGGCCTGTAACATCTTGTAATGCAACTCTATCAGGTTTTAAAAAGACATAGTCTTTTCCACCTGTGAAAACAGTATCGTCAATTTCATTTAGATGTCCAGATAAAATTTTTTCAGAAAGTGTTAATGGTCTCCCAACTAGATTTCTATATTTTACAATATTATTTTTTAATTTCAAATAAACATTAGAAACAAGTTCTTCAGTAGTGTCAGTTTCCACAAAACATGATAAATTAATCCCAAATTTAATATTTGCAATTGAAAAATTCAAAAAATTCTTTCAATAGGCATACAAATTCTCAACAATTATAAGCCAAATACTGCTTTTTAATACAGTGCTGAGTAGTAGTAAATTTTCTAAATTGAGGTATAATTATGGTCAATAAAGGATTCCCAAAATTTGGCATGTCGCAAGCAGGGGCATTTGTTGCAGCTCTCAAAAATTACAATTTACCTGATTTTATTTTAGTTTTAATTGCAAAAGAATGCAAATCAGAATTGCTTGAAAGAGGAAGAATAGATGACAGATTGCAAAGTATGAATGATGATGCTTTAGAATTATTACACAAAGTTTTTGTCGGATGTGAAGAAGATTCTGCAGGAAAATATGCTCAATATCGATTCTTCGCATATGTTTCAAGTATGTATCATAAATGTGAGGTCATAGTCAACGATACTATTCCAGGTGCTTCAGGTAAAAATCATAAAGTTCCTATCGCAGTAAAAAACAATGGAATGTACATTGCAGTTGCATTTAACAAAGCAAAAGGAAATCCAGTAAACAAAAAAGAGACAGCCAGATTTTATGAGATGGTAGATGATATCAAAAAAGGAGATCACGGTACTATGTTAACTGATGGAATTTATGGTTCTTCAATAGGATTTAGAGCAGATGCTCTTGTAGAACTTGAAACATTAAGTAAATCAAGAAACAATGATCCAGAAAACAAATTAGATTTTAAAACTGCAAATTTTGAAAACAACATTTACTCAGTAACCAAATGTTAATTGTAAATATTTTTATTTTAAATTAAATTGAGAAGTATCCATTGCTAAAAACATCGGCTTACCATTAGTTTTTTTAAAATCTTCACCATACTGTTCAAATTCTAACTGTTCAAAAAGATGTTTGGTCCACACATCATGTACATCCTGAATGAATTTTTTATGTCCAGTAATTCTTAACATTTCATGAAGTAATTCATGTGATACAGTAGTACAATTTTTTTCTGCAAGGAATAAAGTGTCATTAGATTCTTTCGGAGATTGCCAAAAAGCCATTCCAAAATTTTCTGCATGGTATCCATCACAAGTGCAATCAGTCCACCAAGGTTTGAAATGAGTTAGATAGAAATGGTATATGTCATCCCCTCGTTGGTGATGATCTCGTACTAACGTATGTGTATCAAGTCGTTGAAGAATGCTTCTAGGAGATGTGATCATTTCATCACATTGAATTTCAAAATCTTGATCAAATTTTTCTTTTAACCAAACCTGAAAAAATTTGCTCATTTTTTTAACATATTCAAATTCAAATTGTCGTTTCTCACGATCTTCCTCAGGCACCACAAAAATGAAATGCAGAATCATAATAAGAAAAAAAGGTGTTTATGTTTGACCTTCAATACCCATCAAGGTAAGAGTTGAACGAATCTTTTCAATTTTCCTGATTTTCCAGGTAATTGTTTCTCTAAGTTTTTCAACAGTGTCAGATTCGATCTTGGCCAAAATATCATATGCACCAAAAGTTCCATGAACTTCTTTTACACCTTCTAAGCCCTTTAGTTGCTTGATAATAGCTTCTTCAGAACCTAGTTCACAGTTTATTAAAACATAAGCTGTTGCCATACAGAAATTAGATAAATCGACTATATCAATAAAGCGATTTTTGTTAGGTTTGAGACATCTTTACAATTGCATCCCAGATGGGCTTGGGTACTGGCATAACAGATAATCTTGAAATTCTAATTAACTCCCAATCTTTGAATTTTTTCTCTTTTTTCATTTCATCAAGGGTTACTGGACGTTTCAATGTTTTTTTATATTTCACATCAACTACAATGAATCTCTCTACATCTTCTTTAGGATTGGAATATGGTTTTGAAGTAATTTGCATAATTCCAACGGCTTGTCTTTCATCCCCTGTATGATAAAAAAATACTAAATCGCCTGATTTCATTTCCCGCATATGCTTTAATGCCAAATTATTATGAACGCCATCCCATACGGTTGTTTTTTCTTTTTTGAGTTGTTCAAAATTATAGCCTCTTGGCCCACTAGGCTCTTGTTTTGCTAACCAATAATTCACCATTTCATTTTATCATATTATATCGGTGTTTAATGGTTTTTAAAAAAAGATATGTTCCCCGGTTCTGACTCGCACAAACTCATTGGTCATAGCCATACGCCTCCTCGCGTTCTGAAACCGGGGTTGCCCATAATGTAGCACGCCTGGGTGAATTAGAAATCACTGGTATCATTACGATCGACTCATCCTAATCCGTCTGCATGCTTGCTCTTGGGCGATTAATTATAGAATTACTCCTACTAAAAACCATTGAAGGAATAATATCAAAAAATATTCTGAATAAAATAATTTTAATTTTTAAGAATAGAGTCAGTCAATGAAATTTCAAATCCAACTACAGGAACACGTATTTTGTAATTTTCAATAATCTTTGAATCAATTTTTCCAACGATTCCAATTGGAATGTTATTTAGAAGAATAGATGCACAATGACCTTCTTCAAATGTAGAATTAGTTGCAGTCTTTGTTTCAATTTTAATTCCAAATCCAATGTTTAATGCAGATTGTATTATTGATTTTATTTCTGTGAAATTTGCATCTTTATGAGCACTAATTCCAGAAAAACTAATTTTTTCAGATATAGGATTTTCAGTTGCAAACACTGTTCCAGTTTCAAACATTTTTTGAGGATAAGACTCATGGATATTTCTTGAAAGATTTTCTAATAATCCTGGAAGTACTGAGTCTCGTAAAATAGTATGTTCTCTACTTTTTGAATCAAGTACTGAGAGGAGTTTAGTCGAATCCCTGTTGGTCATATCATATAACACACGCTTACTAGTCAAACTAGAATTCAATGCTTCAAGATATCCAAGTCCAATCATCGTTTGATCTAGTGATTTTAGTTTCAATGAAATAGAATTTGTTTGTCCAATAGTTTGAGAAGGAGATATTGTAGGTTCAAGATTTTGAATTCCATATCCTAAAGCAACTTCTTCTACCAAATCCATAGGACCAAAAATATCAAATCTATATGCAGGTATTGTGCAAACAATGTTTGTTCCTTTAGATGATGCATCTAATCTAGATTTTTTCAAGGATGAAATAATTTTTGAAGATGTAAGATTCAAACCTAAAATTTGATTAATCAATGAAGAATTGACAGACATTTTTCTATATTCTAATTTCGGTGAAGAATTTTTAGCGCCAGTAATTTTTACTGATTCTAAGGTAAACCCAGCACTTTGTAAAACAGTGGCTACTACTGATAACATATCTTCAGCATCGTCTTTATTGAGACCAGTTACCTCTACAAAGAGATTTTTTGTTTTAGTCGTGACAGTTGTAACTGAAGCGTTGATAATTGGAGGAAATGATACCGTATTTTGTTTTGCATCTAAAATGATAGGAACTTGTGGAGACTGTCCAAGTAAAGATCCATAATCTTTTCCAACATCAGTAGTATCAAGTATTTCAGATATACTCAATTCTTTTTCAGAGTTTAATGGAATGAATTTGTGACTTCTAGTAGTTGTAGTGTAAACTAATGGGAATGAGATTTTATCTAAATCATGTATTCCTATAGAAGATTTTTTTCTTTTTCTTCCAATTCCGAAATGAAGATCTTCTTGCATCGTCATTAATTGTTTAATTGTTTTATCGTCAATTTTTCCATTTTTTGCAATAATTCCAGTTACAAATGGTCTAATTCTTGAGACAGTTGATTTAACAGAAATTGGATATTTGTTTGATTTTTTTACATTTAGTTTGATTGGACCAGTCTTAATTCCAAGCAATCCTTGCAAACCAAGTGCAATTCCAAAATCAGTTGAATAATCAGGTCTGTTTGGACTATATTCAACCCTCACAAGATCTTTATCTTCTGATTCAATATCCAATCCAAGAAAAGGTAAAGAATCAGAAATTTGTTTTTTAGATACTTTTCCAATTAATTTTTGGAGACGCGAATAAGATAATTCAACTACTGGCATTTTTTAGCACTCCTTAACCATCCAAGATTATTGTTGTAAAACTCTCTTACATCATCTAGATCATATTTTAGCATTGCAATTCTTTCAATCCCACCTCCCCAAGCTAAAACAGGTTGTGTAATTCCAAGGGGTTTAGTTACTTCAGGTCTAAAAATACCCATTCCAAATAACTCAATCCATTTTCCTAATTTTTCATTATAAACCATAGTCTGAAGTGATGGTTCAGTGTATGGGAAAAATGTTGGCCAGAATTTTATCTTAGTTATTCCAATTCGTTTGTAAAACTCTCTTTGAATTCCCATTAAATTTTTCAAAGATGCATCTTTTCCAACAACAACACCTTCTATTTGATTAAATTCCACAAGGTGTTTGTAACTAACTTTTTCATTTCTAAATACACGTCCTAAAGAGAAAATTCGTGCCTCATCAGGCTTATTTTCAGCTAAATGTTTGATAGTTACACAAGTAGTGTGAGTTCTAAGAACCATTTTTCTTGCTTCATTAATGTCCCATTGATATCTCCAATTCTTTTTGTGGGATTCAGAAACTTTTTTAATTTGTTCAGGGGTTCCAATTTTTTTAGCATTTATTCTATCAAGATAAAATGTATCCTGTAATTCTCTAGCCGGATGATCTTGTGGAGTAAAAAGAGCATCAAAATTCCAAAAGCTTGATTGCGTCATGTTGCCTAAAATTTCAGAAAAACCAAGTGTGACAAATATTTCACGGATTTCATCAATTGTATCTTTTAGTGGATGAGTTCTTGCAACAAAAACTTCTGGAACTTTAGCTTCAACATCAATTGCATCTGAAGAATTAGATAGTTCTATTTTCATCGCTGTGTCAGTTAGAGAGATTTCTTTTGTCTTTTTAGGAGTATCAATAATAAAATCCGGACGATTCAATAATGATGCTAGATCATTTTCATCAACAAGACTTTTAGGAATTTGTTTGGTTCCAATTTGTTTGAGAGTTTTTTCTCCTGGAAGTTCATCTGCAGAAACAAAAATGGGCGAAATTTGATTATCTGTTATTTCAATCCAATTATTTTTTTTACATAATCCCATAGCTGGTCCAAAAATTGTTCCCAATTCTTTTTGTAAATCAGATAATTTTCTAGGCCCGTCTTTTAGTAAATCTAACAAACGTCGTTCAGGTAAATTCATCTTCAAAGATTCGATTCCATTTTTACCTAAACTTAGAATACTTACAGAGGATTCATCAACAATAGCTAAATCTTTTAGTTTCAACCATTCAATTCCTCGTCTAATCTGATCTAGTGAAAGTCCTGTAGAATTTTGAAGCATTTCAGGAGATTGTTTTAGATCAGCTCTTAATGAGGTGATAATTTTTTTTTCAATATCATGAAAAACTTGCGACAACAGCAAAGAATCCGAAAAAGACTTTTTAAACCTTAACCTAAGTCAAGATGAATGTCAGCTGATGACTTTATTGTAACACCTTGGCATGTTGAGGGTGATATTGACTATGATAAACTAATCAAACAGTTTGGAACTGAGAAAATTTCTTCAGAATTACTCGAGAGAATCAAGAAAATTACAGGTGAGGATCATTTCATGCTCAGAAGGGGTATTTTCTTCTCACATAGAGAACTAAATAGAATTCTTGATGAATATGAAAAAGGAAATAAATTCTTTCTATATACTGGAAGGGGTCCATCAGGACATACCCACATAGGACATTTGGTACCATGGATGTTTGCAAAATGGTTACAAGAAAAATTTGATGTGAACATGTATTTTCAACTTACCGATGATGAAAAATTTTTTTCAAAACCTAATCTTACTTTAGAAGATACAAAAAAATTTGCTTATGAAAATGCATTAGATTTTATTGCATTAGGTTTCAATCCAGAAAAAACAAAAATTATCATCAATACAAGAAATATTCAAACATTATATCCAATTGCAGCTCAGGTAGCAAAAAAAATTAATTTTTCAAATACAAAGGCAACATTTGGTTTTACAAATGAAACAAATCTTGGAATGATATTTTATACATCGTTACAGTCAGCTCCATGTTTTATTGAAGATAAACCAGTTCTAATTCCATTAGGTGTTGATCAAGATCCTCATTTTAGATTAACAAGAGACATTGCACCAAAAATTGGAAAACAAAAACCAGCGTTGGTTCACAATATTATGATTCCTAGTTTAGAAGGGCCAGGTGGAAAAATGTCAGCATCAGATGAAAAAGGTACAATATACACAACTGATTCACCATCCGAAGTAAAAAAGAAAATTAACAAACATGCATTTTCAGGAGGCCAACCAGATATTGAACAACATAGAAAACTTGGTGGAAATCCAGATATCGATGTATCTTATCAATACCTAAGAATATTTTTTGAACCAGATGATGATAAATTAAAAACAATTTATGAAGATTACAAATCAGGTAAACTACTTTCAGGTGAACTAAAAGCTATTTTGATTGAGAAAATTAATGCATTTCTTGCAGTCCATCAAGAAAATAGAGAAAAAGCTAAAAACCAAATAGAACAATTTCTTTTTGAGAATAAATGAAGATCAGTATTACTTGTGATGATGAATATGAGGCACAAAAATTAGCTAGTCTTATTTTCATAAAGGATGGAAAAGAAACTTTCATTACAGGAATTCTAAACATTGTGAAAAATGAATTGGTTATTTCATTAAAAGACAAATCTGCTCACAGCATATTACTCAAAGATGAAGAAACAGTAGAGAATTTTGCAGACTTTATTCAATCAGTATTGGACAAAGAACATACGTTAATTTCAACGAAAATTATTGAACATGTTGTAGAATTAGTCAAAGAGTGATTCTAGAGACCAAATACAGCATATGCAGTTACAATTCCAACAACAACAATTAGAGAGATCCCTAATGCTTTGAAATCACTATTCATAGATTAATTTGAAAATAATTATAATTAAAGTGTTAATAAATTCTCAAAAATGATTCTATTAATTATCTAGGAAAATATTTGCTCTTTTTTGATTTTGGTCTTGAACTGACTTCAGAACGTTTTGCGGTAGGTTCTCTGATTTGATTGCAATTTAAACAAAATACCTTTAATTCCTCTCTAGCAACATCTGGTGCGGAGATATATTTGCCCCATGAGGCAACATCACCACCACGGCCAGAATTATCAGAAGTGACATTTTCAGAAATTGGACTAATTCCTAAAGCTCTTTCATCACTAAAACCACAATTAGAACAGACTTTTCCACCTAGAATTTCATATAGTTTTTCTTTAATTGTTTCAAAAAATTTGTCTGAACCACCGGAAAAGAAACTCTCTTGTTTTCTCAAAAATTTATCACTTCGTGGTTTTCTAGATCTGTTATCATCTCTACTAGATTCTCGTCTAGATGAAGAACGTGAACCTCTATCATCTCTGGAATATCTTGAGCCTCTATCATCCCGTGAAGAACGTGAACCTCTATCATCTCTGGAATATCTATCATTTCCTGAATCCTGTGGTTTGTTTTGTCTGAAACAATCACTACAGTAGACTGGTTTGTTACTTCTTGGAACAAATGGAACTGTACATTGATTTCCACAATCAGCACAAGTTACCTCGGTATCTTCTCTATCATTATCTCTTGAACCTCTATCATCTCTGGAATATCTTGAGCCTCTATCATCTCGTGAAGAACGTGAACCTCTATCATCTCTGGAATATCTATCATTTCCTGAATCCTGTGGTTTGTTTTGTCTGAAACAATCACTACAGTAGACTGGTTTGTTAGTTCTTGGAACAAATGGAACTGTACATTCAGTACCGCAATCAGAGCAAGTTACAGTTGTAGATTCATCTCGTGAACCTCTATCATCTCTGGAATATCTTGAGCCTCTATCATCTCGTGAAGAACGTGAACCTCTATCATCTCTGGAATATCTATCATTTCCTGAATCCTGTGGTTTGTTTTGTCTGAAACAATCACTACAGTAGACTGGTTTGTTAGTTCTTGGAACAAATGGAACTGTACATTCAGTACCGCAATCAGAGCAAGTTACAGTTGTAGATTCATCTCGTGAACCTCTTGTATCTCCAGAATTTCTAAAAGAACGAGATGTATTATTTTCTCGTCTGGAATTTCTTCCATCTGTTTTTCCATCGGAATACTTTGATTTGTATAAGTCCATTAATAGAGAAATTAAGATCAATTGGTTATAGATACTTAGAGCTTTGATTTGTGCCTAGAATAAAAAAATCTAATTAAACTAAAGATTTGTCCATTTCAGTCGACATTATTTCTTGTACTTTAAGGAAATAGAGTTTTGTAGAATATGGCATATCATCTAAATTATTATCAACTACAATCATAAAATATCTTACAGCACGTTTTGAGATATCTAAATTAAATTTCATTGGAAGAACAGGATCTTGATGTACTTTGATTTTATCTTGTAGCCATGGAGGTGCCATATCAATAGTTTCTTTGATAATTTTATCATACCAATATGAAAGATTTTGAGGATGTAATCCTTGTTTGAGATTTGTTACATCAGTATCTATTTTTTTCATCATGTGGTTAATGATTGCCATAAGGCTCAATCCAAGAATTTTGTTTTATTCCAATTACTCAAAGTTCGATAAGCTACTTGTCAATTGATAGCAAGTTTCCATCAATATCGATTTCAGAATTCTTAATTCTAGTCGTAGATATTCTAGTACCGTCTTTTGCTAATAACATTGGAACCGTAACAACTTGAACTGGTGGAAGATTCTTTTTTGCTCTCAATTCATTAAGAATGGTTCCCTGAATACTAGTTTCATCACTAACAACTAATGCCTCAACTTCCTTTTCTAGAACTGCCGGACCAAAATCATTTTCTAATTTACTAATTTCAAAAGAAGCATTAGGAAATTCTTTGGTTAAAACAGATGTTAAATTTTCAAAACGTTGATCATATTTGTTTATAGGAATTTTTCCTTTTTTTGCAGCAAATTCATCACTGGTAATTCCGATGATAACTTTATCAGAAATATCAAATGCATTGGATAGTAAAGTAAGATGACCTTTATGGATAATATCAAAAGTTCCACCCATTGCTACAAGAGAGAATTGAGACATGTAATATGATAATTTTCTTTGAAAATAAATCTACTAGTTTTTTTATTGATTTTTACTCTAAATTATTTAGAAATTCAGTTTATTTTGATAATTTCATAAATCCTTCTTTGATTAAGAATTGAATTCCTTCAACAAATGAATTGTCATCTATTTGTCCATCTGCCCACCATCCAGCGTTATTCTTAATCCAACTAGGAATTTTATTATCTTGAGAAGCTGAACCTTGTTCAGTAATTGGAATTTGCATAAATCCTTCTTTGATTAAGAATTGAATTCCTTCAACAAATGAATTGTCATCTATTTGTCCATCTGCCCACCATCCAGCGTTATTCTTAATCCAACTAGGAATTTTATTATCTTGAGAAACAACATTGCTAGAAATTACTTCAAATGCAATAATTGCAATTGTTGCCTTTGAATTACCATATTGGGCTTTAACTGTAAATTTACCATCACTAAATTTTTCATTAAGATTTACTTCATGTAAGAAAGTACCATCCATATTTACAGGAGTTTTTTGAGATACAATTAGACTATTTCCAGTACCAAAAATTGTAATTCGTAAATTTCTGTCTTCATCATATTTGTTTACGCTACCAGAAAATACTACAGATTCTCCAAGTGCATATGATGTATTGTCAGTAATAATATCTACAGTGTAATTGTTAGAGCTACTCTGTTCAGGAGGTCCACCATAACCCAAAACTGACTGTCCAGATGAAGATATTAGAATTAAAGAGATTATTGAAATAGTGAAAATTTTCTTATTCATAATTACGATTGTACATACCTTTCTGCATTTAAACGGTGAGGAATGATAGTGGATTTAGTTTACGATTATTAGAATAAATGGACCCTGCTCAGCAATTGGAATATTATTTCTATCCCAAACAAATGTTTCAATGAAATACAAACCAGGTTTTTCTGGAATCCAATCTATGACTTGTGTTTCTTGACCAGTTCCAATGAATCGCCCATCATATGATCCAATATATTCCACATATGGTAATTTACCAGATTCCTTTACTTGCACATAGTATGTGTAAGCAGTTTCATTAGATTCTTTGTCTGCAGCAAATTCAATTTGAGTTTCACTTTTTATGTTCACTTGAGAACCTACACTTAGTTCAGATAAGTTATTTCCATTAGTATCTTCTACAGATACATTTGAGATTGTAATTAGCTTGTCAGGAATTTGAGATTTAGGAATTTGAATATCTACCCAGTCAGAGATGAAAACACTAGATTCTGCAAATAAGAAAAACCCAATTGCTCTTGAGTTAATTTCTTCGTTCAACTCAAAGGATACATCAGTGTTCAGAGGTACATTTCCTAGTTCTATTGTTGATACGCTAAGAATTCTAGGGGGTTCAAATCCATCATAAAATGCAAGATAAACATTGGTATCATTACTTGGAGCTCCTCCATTTTGTAAAACTCCTGAAAATCTAAAAGATGTATCTAAAAATACATCAGTGGAATAAACTGTGAGTCCTGAAAATTTTTGGGGTGACGGATCAAATCCTACAAGGGAGATAGATGCATCCGTGATTTCAGGATTGGCAGTTTTTGAGCTTATTGAAAATGTAGATTTACCATTTTTTGCAATTACATCAAGGGTAGTATTTCCTGTAACAACCTCTAAAGGAGAAGGGTCAAATTCATCAAAAAATTTGACTTGAATTCTAACATTTTCTATAGCTGTTTGGGAATTATTGTTTTCAGCAATTCCAACCACAACAGTGTATCCGGCTGAATCTCGATAAACATGAATATTTTCTTCGTTAAGAATTACGGTTAGAGTAGATGGGGTATCAGTAACTTCTGCTGAAAATGCTTGTGAAAAAGGAATTAGCAGTAATATCAAAAACGAACATAAAATGACTTTGAACATATTCATCCAAGAGATTAGGGATTAATTTCAGGTAGCATAACAAATAGTGAACAAGAAAGGTAACAACGTTAAACCCAGTTTACACTAAAAGTTAGGAGAATAAAAATAAATTAAAAATAGATGTAATTATTTTATTTTCTCTTTGCGGTAATTGCTAACCAGTAAATTAAACCTGGAGCTAAACCAACAATGAGTGGAATCCATACAGGCCATCCATCGACTACACTTGCCATAAGAGAAAACCAAAACTTATCCTATTTAAATCCATCCTGAAGTCTGAATTTCAGTATTGATCGGATACTTAGAAAGTGGACCGGACGGAATTTGAATCCGTGACCCCCCGCGTGCAAGGCGGGTATACTACCAGGCTATACTACCGGCCCACAAAAAGAATGGATAAAGTGTGGATTTTAATTGTTGTCTTCTTGGCAAGAATTTTATTTGAAAACACTATATTTTCAATATGGTACTTTTAGAATCACAAATCAAACTAAAAACAGGAGATATTGCACCAGATTTTGAATTAATGGGAATTGATGATAAAATGCATTCATTAAATGATTATGGAAGCTACAAAGGAATTCTAATAATTTTCATGTGTAATCATTGTCCGTATGTAAAAGCAAAAGTAGATGCACTCAATGAATTATTTGAAAAATGCGGTAAGGATATTGCAATAATTGGAATCAACAGTAATGATTCCACAGATTATCCTGAAGATAGTTTTGAAGCTATGAAAGAGACAGCAAAAGAGAAAGGATTTGAATTTGATTATCTAGTAGATGAAACACAAGAAATTGCCAAAAAATATGGTGCCATGTGTACACCAGATCCTTTCTTGTTTAATGCACAAAAACAACTAGTTTTTCATGGAAAAATAGACAACGCCATGAAACCAGATGATGAGGCAACTGAAAAAACCATGATTGTTAATATGAAGAAATTGATAGCTGGAGAAAAAATTGAAAAAGATTTTGACCCATCAATTGGTTGTTCAATCAAATGGAAATAAAATTAAACTTAAATGAGTCTAGCCTAGAGATTTCTTCGTGGGCTCGTAGCTCAGCTTGGCTGGAGCGTTCGACTGATAATCGAAAGGTCATGTGTTCGAATCACATCGGGCCCATTTTTTATCATTTTAAATTTTGAGAAATTGTTTGAGACCATTGTAAAATATCACCTATTTTTTCAGATGTCAAATCGGATTGAATTTTAGTTTTTTTAGATACTTTTCCACAAAGTGCTAATTTCATTTGTTTTCCAGATTTTTCTTTTATTGGATTTATAGAATCTGCAAAAAAGTTTAGGCCTTCATAAGTTTGAGCGAAAACTGTTATTATCAAAACGCCAGGTTTCTGTTTCCAAATTTTTCCTATTAATTTTTGAAGATCAAGATCAAACAATATATTGATTGAAGAAGACATATCTCCCAAATGAGAAACCTTCCATCCATCAGAATGGTAAACTGCAGAAGCTGCTTCAGAATATAATACACTTTGAGCATCAGCAGCAATTACAATTACGTTCTTTTTTGGATCAGAGACAACTTGAATTTGGTTAAAAATTTGAAGGGATTTTGAAATAGTATTCATCAAGAGATTTTGTTCAGAGGTCCCGATTTTTCCATCATCAAATAATTTCTTGATATGATCAATGGATGGAAAAATAACTTCCAATACCAATCTATTCACTGTACCCCCAGAATGAATACAATTACGAATCAAAGAATAAACTTGATCCTCCGTACCTTTTACCAAATAATCAAGATATTCCGGAATCACTTTGAAATAATCATCAGGAAATTTGAAAGATTTCTGACCAGGTTCTAAAAACCACAAAGTGACATTTCCAATATTTTTTTGTCGGAGCAATCCTTCGGCTGCAAAAACCTTGAGATATTTTGACATTGTAATTCTACTGATACCTATTTTTTCAGAAATTTCAACTCCAGACATTCCAGATACTGCACCACCCAAAACTGAAATTAATTTTTCTCTAATCTCTTCAGTTGAATAGCCTCTTCCCATAGTGCTCTTGGACTATAGTATTCTATAAAGACTAATTTTCATTTAGAATAACAGGTATTATTTTAGAATAAAACATTATATACTTGGGTACTGTATAGTACGGTAAGGAAAAGTAAATTGCCAAAAGCCGGATTCAAATCAATCACTGTTTCAGAAACTGTTTATGATAAATTCCATGAAGTTTATCAAAAGAGTAAAGACGACCTAACAATGAAAGGGGTCAACAGTTTTGCCGGTTATGTAACTTACATGTTAGAGGAGATGATGCAAAAAGACAAGACCTTTGCAAGATATGCTCCAAAGATTGAAAAAATTTCAGTTGATGATGATCGTGTTGTTCTAAAAGATAATATCAAAAATAGGATTGCAGAAGTTGCAATTCAAAAAGGCGAATTATTTTGTCAGCTCTGTGATGAGAAAGATTGTGTCCATGTTGGATTTGTGTTCTCATTGCCAGATGTTTATGAAGTTCTAAATTCTAGAGGAATCAAAAATCCAAGATAAGTGGAGGAGGTGGGATTTGAACCCACGAACTCCTGAGAGACAGGATCACCCATTATTTGATCTTAAGTCCTGCATGTCCAAAAGCACATAGTGCTTACTTTGGCCAGGCTTGATTACTCCTCCAAAAGGATAAAAATCTGAGTGAAATTTAACAGTTTAGAGTGAATTGGCCCAGAATCAAGAATTATAAGGATTTTCTACAGGGTGAATTTGTGCTTCGGTAGCTCAGTCTGGTAGAGCGTTACATTGGTAATGTAAAGGTCACGGGTTCAGATCCCGTTCGAAGCTTTCTATTTTCTAAATCACAGATTTTGGTAATTTACGAAATTTCTATTTAAGCTATTTCAGGACTAGGAAAAAGTTAGTTCCAGATCAAATTATTTTATGTATAGCACTGTTAATGATTTTTGCAATTACAACTATTGAAACAAGAATACAGTCAAATTTCAACTGTAACCCCAAAGCCATTTGTAAAATGGGCTGGTGGAAAACGTCAACTAATTCCTATACTAAATGAAAATTTACCCAAAACCTTTGGTACATATTATGAACCATTTTTAGGTGGAGGTGCATTACTGTTCCATATTCTTACTGAGAGAAATGCTCAAAAATGCAGCATCTCAGATTTGAACTCTGATTTAGTTTTGACATATACTGCAATTCGAAATAGAATTGATGAGTTAATTTCATCTTTAAAAAATCACGAAAAAAACTATCAAAAGGATTCTAAAACATACTATTATTCAGTTAGAGAATCAAATCCAAGAAGTGAGATTGAAAAGACATCAAGATTGCTCTTTTTGAATAGAACCTGTTTTAATGGATTATACAGAGTAAACAGTAAGGGAAAATTCAATGTCCCTCTAGGCAGTTACACAAATCCCAATATAGTAAATGAAGAAAATTTACGCTCAGTTAGTGCTATTTTACAATCAAGTAAGGTTGCTATAAAATGTAGAGATTTTGAATCAGTACTTCGAGATGCAAAAAAAGGAGATCTAGTATACTTTGATCCTCCATATCAGCCAGTTAGTGAAACTGCCAATTTTACAAGTTATACCAACAAGAGTTTCACATATGAGGATCTAAACAGACTTGCTGAACTTTGTATGAAATTAGATTCCAAAGGATGCAAAGTTCTATTGTCAAATTCAGACTCTAAAGAAGTTGCAGAAATATTCTCAAACAAATCTTGGAAAATTAATAAAATCCGAGCAAACCGTTCTATCAATTCAAACTCCAAAAAACGAACTGGACACTTTGAATTATTAATTAAAAATTATTAAAAAAATTAAATCAAATTTTTTAAAATTTTTAAAATCAAAAATTTTTGTAGAGAATCATCTAAGGGATAAATAATAAAATGAAAAGGTTGGAGTGTTAGTCCCACTTTGACCAAGCGGCCATCCATCTGTATGTCCAAGTGTTCAATTTACAACCTAAAGCTGCAAATGTACATGCCAATACTGCACCTGCACCTGCACCGAGAGCAACTGGGCTGTTATAGAATTTGCCGACTTGCGGTTCGATTGGTGTCATATATGGTGGCAATGTTGGTCTTGGATATTTGAATGCCGTTTCTAGTGGGTCTGCTACTGTTATCAGGTTTACCATGTTGAACAATGGTAATGACATTCCTACCAGTACGCCGCCAAACAGTATCAAGGAGTGCTTGTTCTTCTTTGTTGCCCAGTAAACCAAATCCAACAGCATTGCTGAAGGTAGCCAAACTGGAGTTACAATGAAGTCATATGGATATCCGAGTGCAAACCATGCACCTTTTGCAATCCATGTGTATACTGTCATAATTAGAGCGTAGTACGTTGCTGTGCCTGGAACGCCTGTAAATGTAAGATAGTATGTAGCACCTACAATAAGCATCAACGTTTGCGATATTGAAAATACCGTGTACGAAGTCCAAGCCCAGTCAGTGTAGAAGATGTAGTCTCCTGCATTAATTGTTAACAGTGTTGAGTTAACTGCAACAACTACTATGAATAAGTAGTGTGTACATCGTCTTAACCAGACCATAAGAAGGTGAAGAAATGGTCTGTATATAAAATTTTAGAGTGTGATGAAGATCGTTAACTAAAACTAAAAAGGAAAATGAAAAAGAAGTGTCTGAAGGGGTTTCCTTCTAGTTACCAACGAATAGAGTTATGAAGATAGTACCTGCTGTAACTGCGGCAATACTGCCTGCTACGATACCATTACTATTCTTATTGGAACCTTCTTCCATGACTTTAACACAGAAGATGTAACCTATTGCCTCAATGATTGTCAATACGATGAATGCAAAGTGACCACTTGGGGTTGGATATGCCCATGGATAATAGAAATATCCTGCTGCAGTTCCACCAAAAGTTGCTAACCATGCTGCCCAGAATGAAATAGTTATCATACCAGTCATGTTTTCAACGCGTCTACCAATCATTCGTTCTACATCGGCACTTGATGATCCACCAGCGCCGCCAGAACCGAATCCTTTAGGAAGAGTCATTCTGGAATTATTCTAATTCAGATTCTTTTAAGTCTTTCTTAATTGAATAGGACTTGTACGATCTACGTCGTTTTTTAAAAAAATAAAATAAAAAATGTGCTAATGCACTTTTTCTAAGGAATTGCTCTGCTGTACAATTTGCCTTCTAAGGCCATCTTGTACATCTCTGCAACGTATGGGTTCTCTCCAGGAGTTTCTGCACCAAGTTCTACGAGTCGAGCATATACTCTAACTACGTATGCTAGTGCACCCATGAAAGCCACTACGACTCCCATGTTAAACATCCAATGGTTTGGAACTGCAAATATTTCTTCTACAAACCAGAAATGCCACATCTCATTGACACCAATTGTAAACATGGTTGCAAGGTAACCAAGAATGGTCATCTTCAATCCAGTGTTCATTGAATTATTTGGGCCTCTAAGAACTGGGATTTTTCTATCATAGATTGCTGCTGCTCCCCATCCAAGTGGTAATGTGATGAAGTGGGAGTATAGCCACCAGTGAGCTGGTGTGAAAGCACTATCTCTGATAGAGGTTTGATGCAAAGAACCATCAACGAAGTTATCAACTTCGACTGATGCTGCAGTAGAACCCATAGCAATAACGATGAGCCAGATTTTCTTTAGTCTCTGGATCTCAACTTCTTTTGGGATTAATGCGGGCATCTGTGCCATGTACACCATCATGTGAATTCGGAATATAAAGTAAGAGTTTTAGAAGACGGTAATTTTTTCCAATTTATCATAATATTCTAGAAATAATATAGAAATATTACATATTTTTACTTTTAAAATACTAGAATTTAGTCCATTTTTTTATCAATTTCATTGTTATACATCAACGATATACAATGAATTCAATATCGATCCTCGTTGTTAAGGTAAAACATATAACGACGTGTTTTGTTTCCTGACTTTAGGGATAACTATGGTCGAAAAAAGAATTTTCGTATTTGGACTAGCTGTAGTACTTGCACTAGGAACTTTAGGTTTCAACTGGGTTGAATCCATACTTCCAACTGCAGATGCACACGGTGTCCAAGCACAACTCCAGAGTCGTTTCATCAGAATTGAGGATGAAACCTTCAACAGACAATCCCTACAAACTGGCGAAACCTTGACACTTCAAGGAACTTTAGTTAGTTTAGTAGAAAGAGACCTAAGAGGATGGCTATCCATTTTCACAGAGTCAACCAACGCAGGTAACAGATGGGAGATGTTGGCAAGAGATCCACCAGGAAACGTCTTTGACATTCCAGGTAACTCAGTCATCGATTACTCACTATCTGCCAAAGCACTTGAAGCAGGTGTATACCACGTACACACCCAACTCAATGTAGCAAAAGTTGGTCCAGGACTAGGTCCAGGTCAAACAGTAGTAGTTGAAGGAGATCCAATTATCAAACCAATCCCATATACTAACATCGCATATCAATCAATCATTATCGGTGTTGGATATGTCATTACGTTTGCAACACGACCCTGGCAAGTAATCTAAACAACCCACTTTTCCTTTTCATTTATTAGATTCTTCTTTACGGTTTCCGTAAAACAATAAACCAAGTTTTATTTTCTAGAAAATAATAATAAAAATATGCTAAGTTTTAAGATAACAAAATTAGATATTTTTCAAAGTTATTTTTTTGGAGAAATTGAATTCCGTTCTGACAAATACAAAGTAAACATTCAAAATCAAAGAAGAGGAAAAGTTCTAAAACTACCTTTTGAGATAAAACCAAAAAATGAAAAAATTGTAGTAAGAGTATCAGGAGAAGGAGGTTTGTTTATGGAAGATTATCTTCCTTACAAAGGAGAATCAGAATGGTTAGAAATCGACTCTGATGAAATAACATACTTTCTTGCAGATCATCAAGACCAATGTGACACCATTGAAATTATGTATGAATAAGAGAAAGGACTTTAAGGAATCTGGTCAAAGTCATCACGATGAAATATCCTGGGATGGGGGATCCATACAAGAAAAAGAAAACTATAAGATTTCTTTTGATATCTGCAATCATAGCAGTATCAATAGGATTAGGGAGTACTGTCATTCAAAGTCAACTAAACCAAGACAATCCTCTCAAAGTCTGTATTGATGATAGAGAAACCCCATACAAAATGAAAGTCACTTTGGAGTTAATTATAGATGGTCTTCCAACACCAATTCCTGCCAATATTAACGCCGGATTAAATGAAGGAGAATGTAAAAGGACTATGTACACTCTAACAGATGATGGGACCATCTATGTTGAATGGGAAGAGGATTATTCATGGGAAATTGGTCACTTTTTGTGGATGTGGGATTTCCCTCTAAGAGACATGGATCAAGACAAATCAACATTTTATGTCAATGATAAAGAATCATCACAATTCATCAACACCCCACTACAAGACGGATACCACTACAAAGGAGTATTCACTACAAAGGATTATGATTCATCCAAAGACAAAGACTTCCTACCAGAACTAGAAAAGTAGAATTAGCAAACTTTGTAAAAAACTAAATTCAAAAAATAAAATATTCTAAAACCATATCATTGTCAATAACATAAGCAGAACCCACATAATTTTTAGATTTTAAAACATCATAGTTTTCACTAAAAGGTATTAAAAATAATGAAAAGATGAAAGTTGGTAATTTTACCAGTATTTACCGTTGTCTGGAATGAGACCGATACCTTCTCTTTCGAAGTGTCTGTCTAATTCATCAACCCATCTCTCACGGTTGTCTTTGTAAGCCCAGCCGTGTACACGTAACCAGAATGAAATAATTCCAAGAAGGAATACTGTGAACATAATGGTTCCGAAGATGTAAATCATTACATCGTAAAACAATGGATCATAGTTTGGTCCTAGTTGTCCTGTAATTGAAGACAGGATGCTTAGGAAAGTACCTACGATAGGAATCATAATAATTTGGCTCTATTTGTGCGATATATACATTTCTTTTATTTTCAGAAAGTACGAGATCAGTATTCACCAAGAATAAAAATAAACGAATTCAGTTTACACTAAGAAAAGATAATAAAATAAGAGAAATATGAGGTTTGTTTATCCTCTTCCCATTGCTGCGTATTTGCCTGATCTTCCTCTTAAGAAGAAGGCTCCTGCAATACCACCGAATACTGCACCTGCAATAACTGCTGCACCAACTACACCACCTGCATCAAGATATGGAGTTCCTGAGCCAGATGCTGGGTTAGCTTCTGCTGCTGCGATTCTTCTTGTTTGAATCTCAAGTGCTTCTTCTAATGTGTATGATCCGGTTTGTCCTTCACTACCGACATTACCCATGTACTGTGCAAATGCTACTGCACTTTCTGCATAGAGTCCTATAGTGAATACAGCGATTAAGGATGCTGCTAAGAGTATTTTTGTATTCATACGATTTACCTGCTCGTTTTGGCGGACGAGAGATATTTAACTTTTATTCTGAACACCAAATTTCGATATAATGTACGAGATCAGTATAAGTAACGTTTAATTCTGTTCTATATTGAGCCAAATCATGGGACGAATGCATACACACAGACATGGGAAATCACACTCCATTAGACCAGCAACACTTCGTGCACCCTCATGGATTACACAAAGTCCTGCAGAAATTGAAGAATTAGTAGTTAAATATTCTAAAGATGGTTTGACTCCAAGTCAAATCGGAATTAAATTAAGAGATCAACATTCCATTCCTCTGATTAAACCAATTACCAAAAAGAGCATGGGTCAAATTTTAGAGGAAAATAAATTGCAAGCTGAGATGCCTGAAGATTTAGGAAATATTGTTACAAAAGCAGTAGGTCTTCAAAAACACCTCAAAGCAAACAAAGGAGATAACAGAAACGTAAGATCTTTGGAATTAATTGAAGCCAAAGTTCACAGACTATCAGTCTACTACAAAAGAATTGGAAGAATTGATAAAACATGGAAGTATAAATCCGTGGTTGCTCAACTAGAGTAATGACAAAATCGCTAGATGAATCACTTTCATTTTTCAAAGATAAAATTATAGATTGTATAAAATCAAAAAAATCTATTTCTGTTACAACACATATTGATTGTGATGGATTAACATCAGGAAGTATAATCACTAAAGCCCTAATCAGAGCAGGAGCTAATTGTACAGTTAGAACATCAAAGGAATTTAGTAAAAATGTTCTAGAGTCATTCAAAACAGATTCTAGGGATTTTCATATAGTTACTGATCTTGGAGGAGGTTTTGCAAATGAATTAGACAAAACATTAGGAGATAATTGGATTGTTTTAGATCATCATCAAATTCCAGATGAAGAATTAGATAATCAAAATGTCATAAATTCTTGGAAATATGGAATTGATGGTGGAACCGATATTTGTGCTGGAGGAATGGCATATCTAGCCTCAGAAGCACTAGATGAAAGAAATTCAGATTTGTCTGCAATTGCTATCGTTTCAGCTTTGGGAGATAGACAAGACCAAGGAGAAAGAAAATCATTTACAGGTAAAAATTTTGAAATTGCAAACATCGCCAAAGAACTAGGTTTAGTAGATATCGATTTAGACTTGCTATTAGTTGGGAGAGAAACAAGACCTCTTGCAGATTCCTTAGCATTTACATCTCAACCATTTATTGAAGGGTTAACCTGGAACAGAGAAGCATGTTTTTCACTACTAAAATCATCAGGGGTTAATCTAAAGGAAGAAGGCAGATGGAGAGTGCCAGCAGATCTTAACGAGGAAGAAAAAAGACAAGTTATTGAATCAATTACAAAATTTGCATCTGGGAAAAATACAACAGAAATAATGTCAGAATTAATTGGATATACCTATACATTTCCAAGAGAAGACAACAGGAGTTTCTTGAGAGATGGACGAGAATTTTCAACAATGTTAAACTCTTGTGGTAGAATTAATCGTTCAGGGGTTGGAATGGCAGT
Organism: Nitrosopumilus oxyclinae; assembly: GCF_013407165.1. NCBI lineage: Archaea > Thermoproteati > Nitrososphaerota > Nitrososphaeria > Nitrosopumilales > Nitrosopumilaceae > Nitrosopumilus > Nitrosopumilus oxyclinae. The sequence continues at coordinate 1,337,448 of NZ_CP026994.1, forward strand.
ATGTATGGGAGACAGAAACAAAATCCTACGAGAAGCTGAAACCATCCTAACAGACTATAGAAAAATGATAAGAGAATACATGAATATTTTATCAAATGAAAGATGGAGAATTTCAGAAAGTGAGACATGTGTAATGGTCAATGGCGAAGACATTGTTCCAGAAACAATGACAGGAACTATTTCATCATTAATTGCAGGATCACCTAAAAATTCTGGAAAAATTGTAATTTTGAGAACCAAAGGAGAAGAGAATACGATAAAGTTCTCATCAAGGAAATCTTTTGGATGTACATCAGACATCAATCTTAGTGAAATAATGAGAAATGGAGCTGAGAGATTTGATGGTATTGGAGGAGGTCATAATGCTGCTGCAGGAGCCAAAATAACTAAAGACAAATTGGATGAATTTCTCAACTATTTAGAAGTAAATGTCGTTAACGTGCCAAGTTCAAGTAATTCTCAATAATATATCAAAAGAAAAAGCCGAAACGGTGAAGAAAGCCTTAGAACCAGACAATGTAGATTTTCCAGAAGGATTGAGTCTTTATGTTGAAAATATTGATAACAAACTAGTTTTTAATTTTGAAAGTAAGAAGAACATGAAACAGCTTACAAGTACGGTTGATGAAGTTATGGAACACATCCAAGTTGCTCTAAAGGTGATTGAATAGTGCTAGATCCTAAACTAATCAAAGAGAAACCGCAAGTAATTCGAGATATGCTCAAAGCAAGAGCGGTTGATTTTGATTTAGATGCACTAATAGAATCTGATCAAAAAAGACGTGAATTTATTATCAAAACAGATGAGTTAAGAAAAAAGAAAAATGAGATAGGTATTCAAATTGCTCAAAAGAAAAAAGCAGGAGAAGATACAACTCAGATTTTAAATGAAATGGTTCAAGTTTCAGCTGATCTTACAAAATTAGAAACAGGTCAAGAGATAGTTGAAAATAAATATTCTAAATTAGCATTAACCATTCCAAATCTCATTCATGAAACAGTTCCTATTGGAGCAGATGAGAATGCAAATAAAGAAATCAAAAAATGGGGAGAAATTCCAAGTTTCGATTTTAAAATAAATGACCATATTGATATCTCTGAAAATTTAGATTTAGTAGACCTAGAAAGAGCTGCTAAAGTAGCAGGAGCTAGGTTTTATTATTTGAAAAACGATCTTGTTAGATTAAATCAATCATTAATTCACTATGGATTAGATTTTCTGGCAAAAAAAGAATATTCACTTGTTCAACCCCCATACATGATTAATCGAGAATCTATGGAGGGAGCTGTAATTGCGGATGATTTTGAAGAAGTAATCTACAAAGTTGAAGATGAGGATCTATACCTGATAGGAACATCTGAACACGCTATGGCCGCAATGAGAGCAAAAGAAATTCTAGAAGGGAAAGAATTACCATTAAGATATGCAGGAGTTAGCCCATGTTTTAGAAAAGAGGCAGGAGCTCATGGAAGAGATCAGAAAGGAATTTTCAGAGTTCATCAATTTGACAAAATTGAACAATTTGTATTTTCACGACCTGAAGATTCCTGGAAAGAGCATGAAAAAATGTTAGCAGTGGCTGAAGAATTTTATCAAAACTTGGAAATTCCTCATAGAGTAATGTTACTATCATCAGGAGACATGGGAAAGGTTTCTGCAAAGACATACGACATTGAAGCTTGGATGGCAGGGCAAAACGCATACAGAGAAATTGTTTCATGTTCAAACTGTTTAGATTATCAAGCAAGGAGATTGAAGATTAGATTTAGAGATAAGACAAATGAAGATACACAGTACTTGCATACTCTAAACAGTACTTTGATAGCTACTACCAGAGTTTTAGTATCAATAATGGAGAATTTCCAAACCAAAGATGGCCACATTAGAATCCCTAGTGTTTTACAGAGTTACATGGGAAATCAGAAAGAGATCTAGTGATATACCCTTATATTTTGGGTTCAAAGGTCGTTAATAATTGGCACGTAGAAAAGGTCGAGTAAAGGACAAGTGGCGAGAAAAACGCTGGGTTACAGTATATGCACCAGATTCATTCAACAATGTTCCAATCGCATATGTTCCAATTACAGATGACGAAAATGCAGTAGGTAGAGTCATTGAAGTGACATTATATGATATTCTAAAAGGAGATCCTTCACAACATCAATACAAAATCTATTTCCAAATTAACAAAATTGATGGAGACAAGGCTACAACAATCTTCAAGAGATATGAGTATTCAAAAGAATTTTTGCGTAGTTTAGTAAGAAGAGGATCATCAAAAATTAATTACAGTATTGATATTAAAACAAAAGACGGATATGTCTTTAGAATCAAATTATTGGCTCTAACACATAGAACATTAAACACATCCAGACAACATGCTCTAAGATTAATTGCACAAGAAGTAATTAACAAAACAATTCCAGAGATGACAATTGATCAATTTGTTCAAGCAACATGCTACAGTAAAATTAATTCAGACATTATGGCAGCATTCAAGAGAGTAATTAGAGTAAGACATGTAGGTCTTGAGAAAGTAAAACTCATCAGAACTGCAGACAAAGAAACAAAATTACTAGAAGCATAACCTACAAAGTTATTCTTTTACAATATCATGGTAGATAAGATTGAAATTACAATCGACGTAATTGTTCATGCAACAGAAGATATTTCAAAAATTTTTCAATCTTTTGAAGATGTTTTGAATCTCAAAGAAGACGATTTTACAATTGAAGAAACAGAAGGACATTATGAAAATCCAATCACCATGTTAAAGGCAAAAATTGTAAAAAAACAGGCTCAAAATTTAATGAGTAAAATGCTTGAACTATTAACAGATGAACAAATCAATGACTTAACTGAAGAAATTGAAGAAAGAACAGAAAATTCCAAGTTCCACATGAGACTAGACAAACAGGAATTGATCAAAGGCAATCTAAAGATTAGTGAAAAAGAGACAATAAAATTAAAAATTCATACACCAATTTACAACAAAAAAGACACAATCAAAATATTTACAGAAATTTTTCATAATGTCAACTAGATTAAATAGGAATAAAACAAGCATACAATTTGGGAATGAGGAAATATTAGCCGCTCCAGTCTGAGCGAAAGCTTTGAAGACGCCGCGACGAACCGACCCCTTTTATCGATCAATAATTTTGAGTTATTGATTTTACAGACTATTTGATGGTATTATTTTAAATACCGATAGACAAACCCCAATATCGTGGCAGATTATGATGTTATAATTGCAGGTGGAGGTCTAGCAGGTACAATTACTGCACAAGCTGTTTCTCACTATTCAAAACAAAATTTGAAAATCTTAATTGTTGATAGAAATACAGAATTTTTACCAGGTCGAAAATCACTAGCTGGATGGGTATGTGGAGATGCATGCTCCAAAGAAGCTGTTGATTTTATGACAGAAAGAATCAAAGTTGAATGGACCAAACCAGAAATTGAACATGATGTAAAAGGAGTAATGGCATTCTCCCCAGATAAAGAAACCTCAATTCCATTTGACGGTGATGGGTTTATGTTAAATCGCCAAAAATTACCAGAAATTCAAAATGAAAGATGTAAAAAAATGGGAATTGAATTTGAATATGAAATTAATCTCACAGGTTTAATTTACGAAGGACAACAAGCAGTTGGAATTCAAGGAGTAGATAACAAAACAAAACAACCATACAAAAAAACATCAAAAATTGTAATTGATGCAACAGGAGTCACATCAATGCTTAGAAATGGTCTTCAGAACTCTACTAAAGTAGAAAAAAGAATCGATAGACGTGATTTAGAATCAACTGGAAGATACATCATGCATTTTGAAAAGGGTCAAAAAGATCTTACTGAATTTGATCCAGATTATTGCATTATTCATTTAGATCAAGACATTGCACCTGGAGGATACGGATGGGTATTTCCAAAGGGAGAAACTAAAGTTAACATTGGTTTAGGAGTTGAAAAATCTCTACTAGATAAAAGAAACAAACGATTAGGGAAAAAAGATAATGTCGAATCCTTGATGAAAGAATATCTTCACAGAAATACTGCAATTAAAAATGCAAAATTATCAGAAGAACCTCAAGATATTAACAATAATTCAGGAGTTTTCCAAGTTTCAGTTAGAAGACAAAACGACTGTATGGTTTCAGGTGGATATGTGATGGTAGGAGATTCAGCATGGATGCCAAAACCAATTGATGCTGGCGGTATTGGCCCCGCTTTAATTGCAGGTACAATTCTAGGAAACAATGTAGCCCAAGCATTAGAAGCAAATGATGTTTCTGAAGCAGGTTTATGGCAATACAATTTAGATTACATCAAAGAGTACGGATACAAAACTGCAGGTCTTGAACTCTTTAGACGATTAATTCAACAAATGTCTAATGAACAAATTAGTTATGGAATGAAACACTTTTTGGGAAAACTTGATGCTGAATCAATTAGTAAAGGTGAACATCCAGACTTTTCAGGATTAGGAAAGATTGGAATGATAATTAGAGGTGCAATGAATAAAACAGTTGCAGACGGACTCAGATATACCTCTAAAGAAAATCAATGGTTAGTTGAACATTATAATAATTATCCAAAAGATCCGTCAGGATTTAATGAATGGAATAAAACACTACATCAAAGACTACAGGAAGCATTTACAAAAATAGAATCATTTGATTCTTAGATCTAATATTAAATATTGTAGAATTCATTGAAAACATACTTTGGTAGAAACTCAATATCTTGACTGGAATAATTCAATTCAAATTCTAAACAAAGCATATGAGGCAGGTCTTTTTGTACTCATAATTGGTCCAAAAGGGACTGGAAAGACATCTCTAGTAAGGGATTTTGCCAGAAATAAAAACATCAATTTGGATTCTATCAATTTTAGTTTAAGAACTAGAGAAAGTCATTTGGTGGGTACTAAAACACTAACAGATGGAACAGTTAGTTTTGATGAAGGTCTGTTGATCAAATCAATGAAAAGCGGAGACATACTATACCTAGATGAAATCAATTCAGCAGAAGCAGATGTTTTACTCAGGTTGGATGAGGCATTAGATGACAGACGTCAAATTGTCTTAAAAGAATCAACAGGTGAAGTAATCAAAGCAAAAGAAAATTGGTTTGTAGTTGCAACAATCAATCCATTAACACATAGTGGAACAAAAGAATTACCACCACAATTACTTAGTAGATTCCCAGTACGAATTAGATTAGAATATCCGCCAGAGAATATAGAATTAGAAATTATTAAAAAACATGTTTCAGGAAATCACGAATCAGAAATAATTCAGGCAGTTAAACTAGCAAATACATTAAGGCAGGCTGCAGCAGTTGAAGAGTTATTTTATTCGCCAAGCTTAAGAGAAACAATTGCTTTTGCCAAATTATTAGATAAGGGTATGGCAGCAAAAGAAGTAGCTAAAATTGTTTTTGGAAATGTCTATACACAGTGGGGCGATATAGAGTATCAAAAAGTAAGCGACATCATAACTTCAATGTTTGGAAACTAAATGCAAGCAATTCAATTACAAAATGATTCTTTAGTTGAAATAGCAACTTTTCTTGTTAGAAGATGGTCTGAAAATGAAAACATAATTGTAGAAATTTCAGATAAAACAGAAACAAAAACACGTCTAAATGAAAACAAAGTAATCTTAACTCCAATGGAAAAACGAATCGGGAATGATTTTCAAAAATATCGTCAATTTAGAACATCATTATGGTATGAGGCCATGAGAATAAAATACTGTAAAAAAATCCTCAGTGATGATCATGCATTTGGATTTATTCTCAATGCAATGGAATCTCAAAGGATTGAAAAACTGGGAAGAAAGATTTGGAGGGGTATGGATGAAGAGATCATTTTCAATTATACGTATATGCTTGTAGCAAGACCACAATTACACACAGTATATGGGAAAGCAAGGATTGTAGAGGCATTTTATCAATATTTTATGTTTGGAGCATTGAAAGGTGAAATTCAACCAAGTGACTTTGAAAAAATAAAAAAAGCAGTAGTTTTTGCCAAATCAATTGTTAATCAAGCAATTGAAAAAAAACAAAATACCGATTGGATTGAAAAAAATATCACTGAAATAATAAAAATATTAGATATTGATTCTCTTCTAACAATTCCAATTTCTCTGCCTTTTATGAAAGCTGGAATGGCATTATCAGAAGAAGAATTACTTAAAGTACTCAAAATAATTTCTAAAAATAAAGAAGGTGATTTGGGTACAATTGATCCAAAATCAGTAATTAAAGGAGAGGATGTTTATGATGAATACAAAGTACTATTAGATGAAAATAAAAAAACAGAAAATAAAGGATTGGCAACTGAAACAATAGGAATTCAAATTCCATCAATAAGAAATGTAGACGAAACAACAATCTATGATATGAGTTTGATTAATGGATTAAAAACAAAATTCAAAGAATGGAAAACTGGTTGGAAAGAACAACATCTTAGTTCAGGAGATGAATTTGATGAGGAAAATTACATTGAAGGTAATGAGCCATTTTTTACAGATATTAAAAAATCAATTAAAACAAAAATTGTCATTCTATTAGATCATTCATCCAGTATTGCATCAGATTCAATTGAATATAAAAAAGCAACTTTAGCATTATGTGAAGTATTATCTTTTCTCAAAGTGAAATTTGCAGTTTATGCATTTAGCACTGAAAATAGATCAATGGTTTGTTGGTCAATTAAACCAGAAAATGTAAAATGGAATAGTATCACTGCAAAAAGACTAACACAAATTGTTGCTAACGGTTCAACACCATTAGCTGAAGTTTATGATAAAATGTTTCCAATTTTACAATCAAAGAGACCAGATATTTTTTTGACATTAACTGATGGAGAACCTGCAGATCCTGATGCAGTAAGAAATATGAGTAAATCTTTCAAAAATTTAGGAATTAGCATGGTGGCTTTAGGATTAGGCCCAAATACAGTTAGAGCCATTACTATAGCAAATAATCTCAAACATTTAGGATATGAAAAAACTATGGCGGTTAGTAGACTAAAAGATATTCCAAACAAAGTTATTGGTATTTTAGATGTATGAGGTAAAATCAAAAATGAATCAATCCCAAATAATATCAGATATTTTATATGAGCAAAAAATTGACTGCACCTAGAGAAAATATGTCAGAAACTGATTATGATAAACCTCTACTGGAAAAATTTGAGCAAGAAATTTGGAGTAAAATTCCACATTTAGAAGGAGACAAAGTAGTCAATGCAACACCACTCATTGATCTGACAAAAGATCTAAAGGAATGTGCAAAAAATCTCTACAAACTAGACATTGCAGATTTAGACTTGAAAGTGTATGGAAAATTTGATGCTAATTTAGTATCAGGTTCAATCAAAATCAGACCAGCAATTCACATTATGCATGATGCAATTAAAACTGGGAAATTGAAAAGTAATCAAACAATTATTGAAGCAACATCAGGGAATTTTGGAATTGCACTTGGACAAATGTCAAAATTAGGTCTCACTGTTGTTTCACTTGTTTCAAGGAAATTACAAGAAGGAGTCTTTAAGGAATTAAGGGATGAAAATATTCGAATAATGGATTTGGATATGGATATTTGTCCCGCTCCTGGAATGAAAGATAGTGATGCTGATGCATTAAAAGCAAAAGCAACGGCAGCAAATATTCGTTCTCAATTAGCCGAATTGGGTTTTGATCCTACAATTTACGATAAATCAATTTCTGAAGTTGAAACACTATTGGCAGCGCAAGACATTATCAATCTTGCAAAATTACTTTCAAAAATGTATGGATGTTTTTGTCCAGAACAATATGATAATGAATTAAACATTCAAGCTCATAGAACAATTACAGCAGTAGAAATTGATCAACAATTACATGAAAATGGGGATTCATTAGAAGATTATAGAATTGTATGTTCTTTTGGAACAGGTGGTACATCTGGAGGATTAAGTAAATACATGAATGAAAAATATGGTAAAAAGGCAATTCATGTTGTATTCCCAATTCCAGGTCAAGATGTAGCAGGAATTAGAACAAAAGCAAAGGCAGACGGATTAAAATTGTATAATCCAGAGGCATATGCTGCTCAACATGAAGTTGATTTTGGACAAGCAAAGCACTTACTCAAATTCTTTGTAGACAAAGGTCATGATATTGGTGAAAGTACTGCATTGGCCCTATATTCAATTCTAGAAATGCTCAGTAATGGGGATAAAGGTAAATTTGTAGTTGTAGTTGCAGACGGTATTGAAAAATATAGGAAAAATCTAGAAGCAATGTCAAGTAATCAGCGTATGCAAGTCTCATTAGATGAAGCATCAGCAAGTGTACAAGATTATGATAAAATAATATGGGTACATACATCATATACTCCAAAAGAAGAAGGGATTGAAATGATTGCTAAATCTCTAGGAATAGATAAAGAGAAAATTGCAATACCCAAAGCCAGTACAATTAATCAATTGTTATCCACACAACAAATTCCTGAAGAATTAAGTAAAGATCTAGATGGCTCTAAAGGTAAATCGTTGTTAATTTGTATGGCTGGAAACACATCATTAATGACTGCTCAAGTACTTGCAAGTAAGGGCATCGTAACTGAAAGTTTGAATGGAGGCATAACAAATTTACCAGAAGGACAAGGTAAAAACCCAGGTCAATATATTAAAGCAGCCACCGAATAATAGATTTGAAATGTCTTTCAGTTTCACAACCATTTGCTGATTTAATTATTTCAGGAAAAAAAACTATTGAATTAAGGAATTGGAATACAGAATTTCGTGGAGAATTTTTAATTCATTCTCCACTAAAAATTAGGACAGATGATTCTAAAAGATTAAAAATCAATAAAAAATTTATTACAGGTGCAATCATTGGCAAAGTAGAGTTATACGATGTTAAAAAATATAATTCATTAAAAGAAATCAAATTAGATCAGAAACATCATTTTGCATCAAAAAAATTTCAAACTAAAACATTTGGTTTTATGTTAAAAAATGCTAAACCATTACGAATTCCAATTCCATGGAAAGGTCAATTGGGAATCTTCGATGTAAACATTCCAAAAACAAAAATCAAAAACAAAGAAATCGTATCAGACATCATAGATGAAGAATATCGTTATCAATGGATTGGACATCATTAGAAAATTAAAAATCAATAAAAAATTTGACTAGTATATATAAAGGCCATATATAAAGTCCCTCGTTATGCCTCAAACCAAGCCTATTGTTAGTGTTGAAAATGTCGTGGCATCAGCATCAGTAGACCAAAAGATTGATCTTATTGAAATTACTAAGAAATTTCCAGATACTGAATATAATCCAGAACAATTTCCAGGACTTGTGTTTAGATTAACAAAACCCAAAACTGCAACTCTAATTTTTAGAACTGGGAAAATGGTGTGTACTGGAGCAAAATCTGAAGAGATGGCAATTAAAGCTGTGAACACAGTCGTTCAACAATTAAGAAAAGGCAAAGTCAAAATAAAAAAAGATGCAGTAATTACAGTTCAAAATATAGTCGCATCAATTAATTTGGGTGGAAAAATTCATTTAGAAAAAGCAGCTCGAACATTACCTAGAAGCATGTATGAGCCTGAACAATTTCCAGGACTAATTCATAGAATGGTAGATCCAAAAACAGTCTTATTGTTATTTGCATCAGGAAAATTAGTGTGTACTGGAGCAAAGAATGAATCAGATGTTTATCGTTCAGTTCACAATGTACATGCACTATTAGAAGAAAAATCTCTAATGATTTATGATGAATAATTTTGATTTATTAAATTGACTAAAGATATTTTTGAGGATGAAAAAATTAAATTAACTCCTGAAAAAGGTTTTGATTTGGTTGGTATTGATTATTTTGCAGAGCCTGGTAATCAATTGTATTTAGTAGAACATTTTGAAATGTATCAAGATGCTCTTAATGCAAAAAAAGATCGAAAAATTCAGGAAGAATACTTTGTTCTTTACAAAGGAACAGGGAATGAATATTTCTGTAGATAGATTAGAAAAATCATAAAACTTTACTAAATTTTACACAATCTCTTATCATTTAGTTAAAAAATTTAGAAATAGTGTCTGATGAAGTAAGGGATTTAATTGATACACTATATGAAAAAGAAAATCCAATCCAAACTCAACAAATAACTAAACAAATGAATCGTAAAAGTCCAAAAGCAAAATATCAAATTTTTGATGAATCAGAGTTTACACGAGGGAGAGAAGTCCTAGGTGATCTTATTGTTCATGGTATGATAGCCTCAGGTGGCACAGATATTGACTGGTTAATTGAACATAGAGGGGGATTCATTATTTTGGAATTTAAGGGATTTCATAACGACAAAATCAACATAGCAAAAGGGCAAATGATAGCTTATGAAAAATTACATGAAAAATTAAACATGGCAACAAAATGTTATCTGTACGTTGTCGGATGTGATGATATTGATTTTTCTAATCCAGATTCGACAATATGGATTTTTGAAATGAATCAATGGAAATCAGGTGCAATACCCAAAAACACTACAGACATCTATGAAAACGATGTAGGTAAACAAAACAAATTCATTGTTTATCGTGAATATATGAATGAGATAAGTGTAGAAAAGTTACGAGATTTAGTAGACTCACATTGGAAAGAATTTGAGTAAATTATGCAGTAAATGAAAATGTGTTTGATTTTATTTCTTTACCATCATCTACTGTAATTGTATAAGTGCCAGATTTTTCCCATCCTGAACCTCCTGCAATAGCTAAAGTTGAAAATCTTCCATCACTTTTTAATGATACTTGTTCTGCCCACACAATTTCATTGTTTTGATTCTTTATTGAAAGATTCACAGTTCCTTTAGAAGTAGACACTCCACTAATTGAAATTAAATCCTTTTTGCTGTAGGATTTTAAATCAGTTTGAATTGGTTGTGAAATTGATGTATTATCAGATGAAGTATTAATTGTAGTGCCAGTTGGAAGACCATTAAGAGAAACTGCTGCTGCAATAATTATTACTAAAGCTAATCCACCAATTCCAAACATAATTTTTTTATTTTTTGATTTTGAATACGATATTCTTGGGACTTGGGTTTGGAATGATTGAGTTTGTTGACTAGATTGAATTTCAGGCATAATCACATCAGGAACCGATGGTTTTTCTGCAACTGAAGGTGTTGGAGTAAATTCAGGTTTTTTTCCTAGATGTTTTTCAGCTAATTGTCGGACATAATTTCTTTCATAATTACTTATAACTTCATTATTTTCACATGCTCTACAAATTTGCTTTAGAATTCTGTCATCTCCAAAATCCTTATCCAAAAGAGCTTTTACATCATCCAACAATGGATCTGTCATGTGTATTTTCTCTCAAATTGATTATTTATGAATATATGTCAGAAAGCTATTTTGCATAGATTTTTTGGGCTTGTATTATGACTGTTCTAATGTAATCCTTAGCAGTTGAATCAGTAACCCCCATTTGCTTTGCTCTTTGATAAAGATCAATTTCTTTAGGATTTAGCAAATAACACTTCAAAAGATAATTGAGCCTATGAGACCTTTTTTCATCACTTTTCATAATTTTATTTTTCTCAGATACTAAAAAGGTCAGAGGATTATGACATAACCAACTAGAGCCATAGTATCATAATATTTGAATAAAAACATATGATCTTTTTTAAACAATACGAAAATAAGAATGCAAATGAAACGAATTGAGGCAACGGTTCAATCAACCAAAGTTGGGGCAGTAACTGAAGCAATAAATGATATTGTTGGAGGATACACCGTTTTGGAAGGTAAAGGTAGAGGTTCTGGAGCCAGACAAGAAATGAGATCTGGGAGAGGAACTGGTACTGTTACTGCAGAATACAACCATGTTGCATATGTTACTACAATAGTAGATGACTCAGACGTAGAGAAAGTTTCCACAGCAATTGCTGATGCATCTTTTACGGGCAAAGGCGGAGATGGAATTATTGCTGTATCCAATGTGGATAGCGTTCTGAATATCGCATCTAAAAAGAGTGGTTCTGAAGCCCTCTAATCATTTTCTTTTATTAAAATTATAAAATATTAGAATTAATGTAAATTAAACTGCTGAGAGGAATGGTGAATAAACCTCTCAGGGTGGTATCCCTTTGGGGGACATGTTTTTGAAGGGATGGTATAGTATTACAATTTTAGTATAAAAGCATAGGATTTTGAAGATTATTGTTGACCTTCAATTCCCATCAAGGTTAGTGTTGATCTAATTTTTGGAATTTTCCTAATTTTCCATGTAATAGTCTCTCTCAGTGCTTCTACTTGGCTTGATTCTACTTTAGCCAGAATATCATATGCACCAAAGGTACCATGTACTTCAACAACACCTTCAATAGACTTTAGTTCTGAAATAACAGATTCTTCAGAACCTAACTCACAGTTTATGAGAACATAAGCTGTTGCCATTATAATTCAATTCCTATTTTCATACACAAAATACACTCTGGAAATATATAAGAATAGTCCATTTTACTTAAAAATTCAATTAAAATTGAATCATATGATAAACAAATGTAAAGAAATTTTATTTAATTTAAAATATTTCTAAGATAAAGAATATGCATCTTTCATAATTTTTTCTAATTCTTCAATATTTTTTGAAAGAGTAATTTTGGAGCGTAATTTTGAACCGCCTTTCATCCCTTTAGTAAACCTCATGGCCTGACCCTTAATGTTTGCAAATTTTATCTTATATTGATTTGTAATGTGTAAATAATCAAAAAAAGAATCTAATCTATCTTTGAATGAATATTCATTGTAAGAGTTAGTTTTTAGATAATCATTTATTTGTTCAAACAAAAACGGATTACCCATTGCCCCTCTACCAACCATCACATAATCACAGTTCGTATGATCAATCATAGTTTTAGCATCTTCAGGAGTAGTGATATCACCATTTCCAACAATTGGAATACTGGAAATTTCTTTTAACTCTTTAATTAAATCCCAATCAGCAATTCCAGAATATCCTTGACTAACAGTTCTAGGATGCAATGTGATCATTTGGATTCCTTCATCTTCAGCAACTTCGGCTATATCTCTAAAGAGAAATTTACTTGCATCTGTAACTCCAGAACGAATTTTTAAAGTTACAGGTTTTTTAACAGCATTCACAAGTGTGTTAAAAATTTGTTGAGTTAGATTGACTTCTTGCAGTAATGCACCACCTGCCATTTGTTGAGTAATGTGAGGAGCTGGACAACCCATGTTATAATCAATAATGTCAAAATATGGCTCTACAATCTTTGCGGCTTTCTCTAACGCAGGAAGATTAGAACCAAAAAGTTGAATTGAAAGAGGGCGCTCATCATCAGAATATTCAATGAATTCTTGAATTGTTTTCATTCTTTCTTTGAGTTGACTTTCTTTGGCGATAATACTATGAATATTTGTAAATTCTGTTACAACTAATCCAGCACCCATTTTTTTACATTGTAAACGAAGTGCAGGATCACTTACACCTGCCATAGGTGCTAAAAATGCCCTACTAGAAAATTTTGGAAGCATATTCAAACTTTACAAACTGAATATATTTATCATTCAAAAATATACCAAAAAATTCTATTAATTATCTGGGCAACCGTCTAAATCTCGGTCACCATCATAATCCTCAGGATCAAGAGGACATAGATCTTCATCATTAATGATACCATCTAAATCATCATCATGGACAAATCTTTGTTGTTCTGGAGCAGTATCAGGGCAACCATCATGATCATTGTATTTGTTCCATGTTTCTGGGCTTGTTGGACATGAATCAATTGCATCCCAATATCCATCACCGTCAGAATCAGGTCTAGTAGGAGTGGTAGAATCTGCTGCTAATACATCAGGACAACCGTCCCAATCCAGATACCCGTTAAAGTTCTCTTGTTCATCAGGGCATGCATCTTTTCTATCATCTATTCCATCTCCATCAACATCTGCAAATATGTAAGAAGGTATTGTACTAATGATAGAGTCTGGACAACCATCATTATCTTGATAGAAATTATAAGTTTCAGGTTCTAGTGGACATGCATCAGAGATATCAACAATTCCATCCTGATCAGAATCTATTGTAAATACTAGTTTGTCTGGACAACCGTCTTTGTCTTGGAAACCATTGAATGTTTCTGGTTGAGCAGGACAAGAATCTAGAATATCAGGAATTCCATCACCGTCAGAATCTGCTGTACGTTTGTTATCATGAATTTGATCTGGACAACCATCATTATCTAGATACCTGTTGTAAGTTTCTTTAGAATTAGGACATTGATCTATATTATCAGTAATACCGTCAAAATCAGCATCACCATAGGAATCATATGCTATAGCATCTGGACAACCGTCTTCATCTTGGAAACCATTGTATTTTTCTCCAAATGTAGGGCATAAATCAAATTCATCTGGAATTCCATCGTAATCAGCGTCGGGTAAAGCAGATTTTGAAAATCCGGTAATATCAGGACAACCGTCAGTATCTAAGAAATCATTATAATTTTCTGGTTCGTTTAGACATTGATCCCATCTGTCATCAATTCCATCACCATCAAGATCCGGAAATATGTAAGATGAGATGATAGAGCCAGCTGAATCGGGACAACCGTCACCGTCTTTGAAGAAATTATAAGTTTCAGGTTCTAGTGGACATGCATCTGAAACATTTGGAATACCATCTTGATCAGAATCAAGAATGGAATTATATTTATCTGGACAACCGTCACTGTCTTGGAATTTATTGTAAGTTTCTGGTTGGTTTGGACATTGATCTAAATTATCAACAATACCATCACCGTCAGTATCATATGTTACTGAACCATCAGCAATCAAATCAGGACAACCATCAGTATCTTGGAATTTATTGTAAGTTTCTTTTGAATAGGGACACAGATCAAATTGATTTAAAATTCCATCACCGTCTGAATCACCAGAAATTGAAAGTTCAATTTCATCTGGACAACCGTCTTCATCTTGGAATTTATTAAAATTTTCACGTTCGAATGGACATGCATCTACAGAATCAAGAATACTATCATAATCAGAATCAATCAATCCATTAGAATCAGCACCAAGAGTATCTGAGCATCCATCCCAATCCAGATATCCATTAAAATTTTCTGGTTCGTTTAGACATTGATCCCATCTGTCATCAATTCCATCACCGTCAGTATCTGGAAAAACGTAAACAGAATTAACAGTATCAACACTATCAGGACAACCGTCTAAGTCTAGATAGAAATTATAAGTTTCAGGTTCTAGTGGGCATGCATCAAGTCCATCGGAGATTCCATCTCTATCACTATCTCTCAAATTTGAAGCATTATCAGGACAGCCGTCTTTATCATCAAATCCATTGAAAGTTTCTGGTTGGTTTGGACATGAATCCATAAAATCAGGATACCCGTCACCATCAGTATCAGTAATGCCTTGTTTACCTTGAGGAGATAAATCTGGGCAGCCGTCTTGGTCTTGGAATTTATTGTAAGTTTCTCTTACAGTAGGACAATCATCAATATGATCTTGAATTCCATCAAAATCAGCATCATACCATGGAACAAAATCTGCTGGACAACCGTCTATGTTGTTACCATATTGAGGATCATAATCTTCTAAAAGATGAGGACAAAAATCAAGACTATTTGGAACGCCATCACCGTCTGAATCTATTGGATCAGCAGCAAAAGCACTAGATGGCAACATTCCGATTGTGGAGGTAAGTAAAAGTAAAAATCCTAAAAGATATTGTTTTTTCATTCTATCTGACTCCGCTATTATCATGTATTTATTAAGTCTCACGTTAAATAGATTCTTCTAAAATTACAAATTAGTAAAGAGATTATGGATCAGGGCAGCCGTCTAAATCTCGGTCACCATCATAGTCTTCTGGATCGAATGGACACAAATCTTCATCATTGATGATACCGTCTAGATCATCATCATGGACAAATCTCTGTTGTTCTGGAGCAGTATCAGGACAGCCATCCCAATCTAGATATTTATTCCAGGTTTCTGGACTTGTTGGACAAGAATCAATCACATCTGGATAACCATCAGCATCAGAATCAGCATATGTAGGAGTTGTTGATTCTGCACCCAAGACATCAGGACAACCATCAAAGTCTAGATAATCATTATAATTTTCTGGTTCATTGATACATGAATCCCATCTGTCTTCAATTCCATCACCGTCAGTATCTGGGAATTGATATTGTGCTTTAACAGAATCTGCAGAATCTGGACAACCGTCTGAATCTAGATATCTATTGTAAGTTTCTGGTTCTAATGGACATACATCAAATACATCAGGAATGCCATCACCGTCTGAATCTAAGTTTGAAGCAAGTTTATCAGGACAGCCGTCACCGTCTTGGAATTTATTGTAAGTTTCTGGTTGATTTGGACATGAATCAACGATATCAGGAATACCATCACCGTCTGTGTCGGCAGTCATTTTATTATCAGCAATATAATCTGGGCAACCATCAGCATCTTGGAATTTATTGTAAGATTCTTTTGCATGAGGACATTGATCTACATCATCATATATGCCGTCACCGTCTGAATCTCCAATGGTTTTATAATCAACACTGTCAGGACAACCATCTTCATCTTGGAAATCATTGTATCTTTCAGCTAATAATGGACATTGATCTAAATGATCTGCCAATCCATCATAATCAGCATCAAGCATATCACCTGCAGTTGTTCCTGGTACATCAGGACAACCGTCAAAGTCTAGATAATCATTATAATTTTCTGGTTCATTGATACATGAATCCCATCTGTCTTCAATTCCATCACCGTCAGTATCTGGGAATTGATATTGTGCTTTAACAGAATCTGCAGAATCTGGACAACCGTCAAAGTCTTGGAATTTATTATAATTTTCAGGTTCTAATGGACATGCATCTAGGGAATCAATAATTCCATCACGATCTTTATCAGAATTTGAACCACTGTCAGGACAACCGTCAGAATCTTGGAAACCATTGTAAGTTTCTGGTTGGTTTGGACAACGATCTAAATTGTCAATAATTCCATCACCGTCAGTATCAAATGCAAATTTGTTGTCTGCAACATAATCAGGACAGCCATCAGAATCGAGATATTTATTATAAGTTTCAGGACTAAACGGACAAGAATCTAAATTGTCATAAATGCCGTCACCGTCAATATCACCTGTAAATGTCAATTGTAATTCATCTGGACAACCGTCTGAATCTTGGAATTTATTATAATTTTCTCGTTCGAATGGACATGCATCTACATCGTCAGGAATTCCATCATAATCAGCGTCTGGTGCTTGTAAGGAAGTAACACCTGGTACATCAGGACAACCATCAAAGTCTAGATAATCATTATAATTTTCTGGTTCATTGATACATGAATCCCATCTGTCTTCAATTCCATCACCGTCAGTATCTGGGAATTGATATTGTGCTTTAACAGAATCTGCAGAATCTGGACAACCGTCTGAATCTAGATATCTATTGTAAGTTTCTGGTTCTAATGGACATGCATCAAGACCATCAGATATTCCATCACGGTCTGAATCCTTTTGAGTTAAAGCATTATCTGGACAACCGTCTTTATCATCAATTCCATTGAAAGTTTCTGGTTGGTTTGGACAGGAATCCATGAAATCAGGATAACCATCACCATCAGTGTCTGCAATTCCTTTTGGATTAACAGGTGATATGTCAGGACAACCGTCTTCATCTTGGAATTTATTGTAAGTTTCTTTTACAGTAGGGCAATTATCAATATGATCTTCTACACCGTCAAAATCAGCATCATACCATGGAACAAAGTCTGCAGGACAACCGTCTATGTTGTTACCATATTGAGGATCATAATCTTCTAGAAGATTTGGACATTGATCTAAATTATCTGGTACACCATCACCGTCTCTATCTATTGGATCAGCAGCAAACACACTAGATGGCATCATACCTATGGTAGAGGTAAGTAAAAGCAAGAATCCTAAAAGATATTGTTTTTTCATCTAGATACTCCTATGGGTCTGGACATCCATCAGTATCTCTATCATTGTCATAATCTTCAGGTTCTAGAGGACACATATCATTCTCGTTGATAATTCCATCTAAATCAGCATCATGTTTGTATCTTGATTGTTCAGGTGCAATATCTGGGCAACCGTCATCGTCTTGGTATTTATTCCAAGTTTCTTTGTCAGTTGGACACAAGTCAATTGAATCAAGGATTCTATCTCCATCGGTATCAATTTTTGAATCCCAAATTGGAATGGCATCTGGACAACCGTCATAGTCAACATATCTGTTCCAAACTTCATTTTGTTGTGGGCACATATCCATTACATCTGGAACACCATCACCGTCTGAATCTGGCTGAGTATCATCTACATCAGGACAACCGTCTTCATCTTGGAAACCATTATAGTTTTCAGCAACCAAAGGACATTTGTCTTTAATATCATTAATTCCATCGTTATCAGAATCTACTACAAATGATTTAGACACAGTGTCAGGACAACCGTCATCGTCTTGGAATTTATTGTAAGTTTCTTTTGCAGTTGGGCATGCATCAATTCCATCTGGAACACCATCCATGTCCCTATCATTCTTTAAAATATAATCATCTGGGCAACCGTCTCTATCAAGAATTCCATTGTAAGTTTCTGGTTGGTTTGGACAATGATCATTGTAATCATTTATTCCATCATTATCAGAATCAGGAGTGCCTTTGTTATCTCCCACATAATCAGGACAACCGTCTAAATCTTGGAATTTATTGTAAGTTTCTGGAACCAAAGGACATTGATCAGATTTATCAGGAATTCCATCATAATCAGAATCTAATGAAGTGATGAAATCAGGGTAATCCGGACAACCGTCTTCATCTTGGAAACCATTGTATCTTTCTCTAACAAGAGGACATTGATCTACAGAATCTAAAATTCCATCACGGTCAGAATCAGATTCTATTGGATCGTCAGGACAACCGTCATGGTCTTGATAACGATTCCAAGTTTCTGCTGTTGAAGGACATTGATCTAGTACATCTCTAATACCATCACCGTCTGAATCCAACACAGAAATATCAGGACAACCATCTTGGTCTTGATAACCATTTACAGTTTCTGGTTCTAGGGGACATTTATCATTAATATCAGTAATTCCATCACCGTCATAATCTAATCCTAATAATCCACCTTTACCATCTGGACAACCGTCTTCATCTTGGAATTTATTGTAAGTTTCTTTTGCAGTTGGACATGCATCTAAATTATCTGGAACTCCATCCATATCTCTATCAGATGAAGAGTCATTGTCGGGACAACCGTCTCTATCAAAAATACCATTGAACGTTTCTGGTTGGTTTGGACATAAATCAGAGTAATCATTGATTCCATCACCGTCTGAATCTGGAATTCCTTTATCAGATGTTACAAAGTCTGGACAACCGTCTTCATCTTTGAACTGGTTGTAAGTCTCTTTTACATTTGGACATTGATCAATACTATTTGGAATTCCATCACCGTCTGAATCATTGTCACTTGTATAAGGAGGCATATCAGGACAACCGTCTTCATCTTGATAACCATTGTATCGTTCTGGTTCTAATGGACATGCATCATTAGCATCCATAATTCTATCACCATCAGCATCATTTAGTGTACCATCAAATGCTGGAATACTATCAGGACAACCGTCATAATCTGCAAATCTATTGAAAGTTTCAGGATGATCAGGACAAATATCAAATTTATCTGCAATTCCATCACCATCTCTATCAGTAAATGAAGTATCTAGTGCAACATCAGGACAACCGTCTGTATCTCTATAACCATTATACACTTCTGGTTCGTTAATACACAAATCAATTTTATCTTGAATACCATCATTGTCAGTATCAATGAAAGAAGAATCTTTTAGAGTATCAGGACAACCGTCTTCATCTTGGAATCTGTTATAATTTTCAGGACTTAATGGACATTGATCAGCAAAGTCTAAAACTCCATCTCTATCTCTATCACCAGAACCATAACTATCTGGACAACCGTCTCTATCTAAAATACCATTGAAAGTTTCTGGTTGATTTGGACACAAGTCAACCAAGTCAATAAAACCATCACCATCTGAATCTGGTGCACCACCAGATCCTGTACCAGGAAGTGTATCAGGACAACCGTCTTCATCTTGGAATTTATTGTACTTTTCTTTAAGATTTGGACATTGATCAATGTGATCTTCTATTCCATCATAATCTTCATCATACCATGGTACGAAATTTGATGGACAACCATCTATTGTACCCTCATAATCTTCTCGTAAATTAGGACATAAATCAACAGAATTGGAAACACCATCATTATCAAAGTCATCAACTGCTGCAAAAGCAGGGTTGATCGGCATACTAGTTAATGTGGTTACAAGTAACAATAGGAAAGATATCGAGTGTATTTTATTCAAAGCCTAAAAATACGTCGAGGATCCAGTTATTAAACCTCACTCTAGAATCGGCTAAAAATATCAATAGTTTTGAGAAAAATTTCCATGTTGGACAAAAATCTCGATCAATTTAAGTAAACCAGAACACGATCTGAACTAATGAGTTGCTCTGGAGAAACTGTCGAAGAGGATGATGAGCAATTACTTCAGATCAGACCTGTAATTACTGCGCAATTAAAAAAAGCAAAATATGGTGTAGCAGATCATTCAACTGTAGGACTTTGTCATTGGACAAAAAAATCATTCAAGCATGAAGGTAGTTGTTACAAACACAAGTTTTATGGAATTTCAACTCATAGATGTATGGAATTTTCCCCTGCTGGCATGTATTGTGAAAATAGATGTGTGTATTGTTGGAGACCAATGGAATTTTATGATTCTATGCAAATGAAGCCAGAGCAAGTTGCAGAGCCAGAACAGATTTTAACAAAATTGATGGGCGAACGAAAAAAATTGATCAATGGGTTTTACGGTGATTCAAGAAATGACAAACAAAGATTAGATGAATCTTTATTGCCTGCACATTATGCTATCTCACTTTCTGGAGAGCCTACAATGTATCCTAAACTTCCAGAATTAATTAAATATCTAAAAACATTTGAAGCAACAAAATCAATTTTTCTTGTAACTAATGGGCAAGAACCAGACATGATTCAAAAATTACAAGATGAAGATGCATTACCAACACAATTGTATCTGTCAACCAATGCTGCAGACTATGAATCTTTTATGAAAATAAACAAACCAAGATATGATGATTCATGGGAAAGATGGAATAGAACACTTGACATGTTAAAAGATTTGAAAACAAGAACAGTGTTAAGAATTACCTTAATCAGGGATCATAATGATCAAAAAGAATCAATTCCAGCATTTGCAGAAATGTTTAGAAAAGCAAGTCCGCACTTTATCGAAATAAAATCATACATGCATATCGGGCGCTCAACAAATAGATTAGAATATACAAATATGTTAGAAATGGAAGAAGTGAAGAGTTTTAGTGAAGAAATTGCAAATCAAAGTAAAATATTTTCAATAATGGATGAAAGTATTGTTTCAAGAATATCAATATTACAAAATAACGAACGATTTATTGATCGTTTTATTCCTACTTATGCAAATACCATTTAGAGAATTTTTTTAGTGCCTTGTATCTGTGTGATAATTCATTTTTATTATTTAATTCTGCAAATGTTTTCTTGAAATTATTTGGAATAAATATTGGATCAAAACCCCAACCCTTACCTTTTTGAATTTTAGATATTTTTCCATCTAGTTTACCTACAAACGATTGCAAAATTGTTTTATCACAATAAGCAATAATTGAAACAAATTTTGCTTTTCGATTATTTTTTAATAAATTTAAAATTCCTTTATTCCCAATTGTTTTGAAAACATATGAAGAGTATGGACCTGGAAATCCATCAATTGAGTCTATGAATAACCCATCATCTTCAATAATAACGGGTTTTTTAAATTTAGAAAATGCATCTCTAGCTTTTGCCATTGCAATAGTTTCAAGAGAACTTGATTGGATTTCTTCTAAATTAGATTTTAAATATCCAATATCAATTCCTAGAGAATCTAAAATAATCTTAGATTCCTGATATTTGTGATTATTAGAAGATACAAAAAATAGATCAAACGACTTGTGCATATCTTCCACGACTTTCTATTTCTGATACCAATTTAGTTATTTTAGAATAATAGGCATGACCAACGACGGATTTGTATCCATTTAGAAAATTTTTCCAGGAAAGTAACATAATTTTGGCATGAGCACTGTTAAGAATTTCTTTAATTAATCTCAAATCAACAGCATGATCTTCTGGTTTTATTGAAGTTTGAGATAATCCAAAATCAATTACATATACAGTATTTTTACTTAAAATAAAATTTGAAGTTGTTAAATCACCATGCATTACACCGTTCTTATGTAAAGTACCTACTAATTTCCCAATGTCTTTTGATAATTCTATAATTTTTGATTCAGGCAAGTCATGTACTGGTGTCCCTGGAATTTCTTGCATGGTAATTGATGTTTTATCTAAATTTACAAAGTAAACAAGAGGTGTAGGTATTCCAAATGATTTTACTAGAGAGAGCATTTGAGATTCTTTGATAGTTCTTTGTTTACGAATTTTTGAATCAAGAGAAGAATTTCTATAAGTTTTAATTTTTCTAATTTTTAATATCACCTTTGAATTTTGCCATTTAGTTTGATACAAATCTGCTTCAGCACCTTTTTTGAGTAATTTCATTAACATTATATCCAGAGGGATTCAATAAAAATTAATCATGGATGAAGGAGAAAAACGAATCAAACAAGAAGACTGCAGTGAAGATAATCTAGGTGCAGGAATACTAACATTAACAAACAAAAGATTAGCATTTGATAAAACTAATGCAAGAATAATGGACTTTTCTAAACATTTTGGAGATACAGTTTTAGATATTTCGTTAGATAAAGTAACAAAAACATGGAAAGAAGGGTTATTGATGAAAAAAGTATGTTTTACAGCAAAAACAGATGACGGTGAGCAAACTTACAAGTTCGGAGTATTTAATACAAAAAGTTGGATGAAAGCTATTGAACAAACCATTAGTGAAAACAAAAACTAGTAATCAATTTTAACAGAATCTAATCTCCAAGATTGTGTAACAAACGTATCTTTTAATTCTACACCAGATTTTATTTGAGATTCTAATAAACCAGTCCAACAAATTTGACTTCCACAATCTCCAGCATATTGTAATGGAACAACAAAAAATTTACAACCATGTCTTTTACAAACATCCTTTAGCATTTCAGATAATCGTTTGTTAGCAGCAACTCCTCCAACAATCATTAGTTCTTTTTTTCTTGTAAAGGATAGAGCGCGTTCTACTGCCTCACTTATCATAGCAAATGCAGTTTCTTGAAGTGAATAACACGCATCTATCTTACTTTTTGTTGCAACAGATTTTGTTGCAGATAATAATCCAGAAAATGACACATCATTACCTTTTACAGAGTAAGGTAATGTAACATAGTTTGAAGATGTAGACGCTAACTCTTCAATATTTTTTCCACAGGGAGATGCAAATCCAATTGAACGTCCAAATTGATCTAACAATTGGCCTAAAGTAATATCCAATGTTTCTCCAAATACTCTCCACTGTTTATTTAGAAATGCCAAAAGCATGGTATGTCCTCCAGATACTAAAAGTACTAGGGGGTTAGTTGATCCAGTTAGTAATTTTCCTAATTCAATATGTCCAATTGCATGATTCACAGGATATATTGGAATTTTGTAGTATGAAGAAAGAGATCTAGCAACTATAGCACCCACACGTAAACATGGGCCTAATCCTGGTCCTGCAGCATATGAAACAATATCTAAATCTTTGACGGTTACATTTGCTTCTTGAAGACAATCAGATAGTACTTGTGAACTATTCTCAATATGATGGCGTGATGCCTCTCTAGGGTGAATTCCTTCTCCCTCTTCAGGTCGATAAATTTTTCTGATATCTGAAAGAATTTTTCCTTTTTTTCCACGTTTTTCAATTATTGCACAAGAAAATGTATGAGCAGTACTTTCTATTCCCAATCCTAGCATATCAACCACGACTTAATGTAGAAACAATTTTGATTACATCACCATTTTTGAGTTTTTGATCTCCACTAATCCTTTGTTTTGTTTTACAATCTATTGCATGTAAAAATCCCTTTGCAATATCTGCATGAATTAATCCTGCCAAATCTTTAGCAGTAGAATCTTGTGGAACTAATTTTGTATCAGGTAAAATTACTCCGTCTTTGTTAGTAAGTTTAGTTTCATCTTCTACAGGATATACAACGATATATTTTAGAGAATCAAAAACAGCAGTATTTAGAATTTTTTGAATTCCTGTTGAATTTATTTTTGAAAAAACAGATTTTACTAAATCAAGTGCTTTTTGTTGGGGTAAAGGAATTTCTTTTCCTTCAACAGGAGTAAATCCTTCATCTCCAGAAGAATAATTTACAATTCCAGCTTTTGATGCTTTTCGTAAAAGCAATTCAGTTTCCGCACTACATGGAATTACATTATCAGTAATTTTCTTAATTATGTCTAAGTCTTGACAAAGATCTGCCTTGTTTGCTGCAATAATCATAGGCTTTGTACTCCTTCTTAATTCTTTAACAAAAGTTTCAATGTCATCATCTACCCATTCTTTTGGATTTTTAGCCATAAACCCTAATTTTTGAAGAATTTCTTGAACTTGAAAATCTTTAATTCCCAATCCAGAAAATCTTTTTGCAATACCATCAGTTAGTTTTGCACGTTTTTGATCTATTTCTCTAGTAATTTTATCCCATTCTCTTTTTAAAATATCTGCAAACCATTGATCAAATTCATCTTGTACAAAGACAACATCTTCTAATGGATCATGAGTTCCAACAGGAACTGGTTGTCCTTGAATATCTGTTGTTCCCGCAATATCCACAACATGGATTAAAACTTCGGCTTGTCGTGCATCATCAAGGAATTGATTCCCTAACCCTTTACCTTCATGAGCTCCAGGTACTAATCCTGCAACATCAATTAGTCTAACAGGAATAAAACGCGTACCATTTACACATAATTCATTTTCATGTTTTATTTCAAAGTGTTTGCAAGCACAATCTGCTTTAACATATGCTACTCCAACATTAGGTTCAATTGTCGTAAAAGGAAAATTTCCTGTTGCAACAGGTGTTTCAGTTGCAGCTGAGAAGAATGTGGATTTACCAACATTTGCTTTTCCTAGTAAACCAATTTGCAATACTGTCGAAAATCTAATTCTACTTATTAGTATTGCAGAAATCGTTTAATCTGGTTAATCATGATTTCATATCATGTCAATAGTAATTACAGGTAATCCAGGTGTAGGAAAGCACACAATTACACAACTAATTGCAGAGAAAATGAAATTATCAATAATTGATATTAATAAAATAGCAAAAGATTCTGGACTATTTGAAAAAAATGGGGATATAAATGATGTAGATGTTGAAGTACTTGAAAAAATTCTTGAATCAAAAACTTTTGAAAATAATATTATCGTAGGGCATTTGGCACCATATGTTTTGGAAAAAAACCAAGTAAAAATAATGATAGTATTACGAAGGAGTCCCTATGATTTGATTCCAGTTTACGAAGAGAGAAAATATGATGATGATAAAATCAAAGATAATGTAGGTAGTGAAATTTTAGGAATTATAACAAATGATGCAATGAGTAAATTTCAAGAAAAAACATTTCAGATTAACGTTAGTGAGAAAACAGTTCCAGAAGTATTTGAAAAAATTATGAATATGATTATGGATAAAAAAGGAAATGAAGTGGTAGATTGGCTAGAAATAGTAAGAAAAAATAATGATTTAGGAAAATTTTTTGCTGATTGATTAAATAACGCCTTTGGATTGGTGTAATTACTTGTTTGAAATCTCTAAAACTGATTTAGCTGGAAGAATTGGGACCTTGTATACCAATCATGGGAAAATTGAGACCCCAGCTTTTGTACCAGTTATTCATCCAGTCAAACAAACAATCCCATCTAAAAAAATTAAAGAGATTGGTTTTGATTTAGTAATTACCAATGCCTACATTACAAGAAACAGTTATGGAGATGAAGCAGTTGAAAAAGGAATTCACAAAATAATTAATTTTGATGGTGGAATAATGACAGATTCTGGAGGTTATCAAGTTCTTGAATACGGAGATGTTGATGTATTGCCACCAGATATGGCAAACTTTGAAAGAGGTATCTTAACTGATTTTGCAATTCCACTTGATAAACCAACAGGATATGGAATGCCAATTAAAAAAGCAGAAGCCTACGTAAAACATACTCTAGATGTTTGTAAACAAACTCTAAAGGATAGTGAAGATAATGGTCAAATTTGGATAGGTCCAATTCAAGGAGGAGAACATTTTGATCTTGTTGGAAAATCTACAAAAAGTTTAGTCAATATGGGATTTCAAATGCTTGCATTAGGAAGCCCAGTTGAATTTATGGAGTCCTATGAATATAGATTATTAGCACAGATGATAGTGGCTGCAAAAAAACAGATGCCACATTCAATTCCTTTACACCTATTTGGTGCAGGACATCCTCTTACCATACCATTTGCAATAGCTTTAGGATGTGATACTTTTGATTCAGCATCATACATGCTTTATGCAAAACAACTCAGATACATCACAGATGATGGGACACGATATTTATCCGATATTTCCACATTTCCATGTAATTGTGAAATATGTTCAAAATATACACCAGATGAATTTCGTCAATTAGAAGCCACTGAAAAGATCAATCAATTAGCAGTTCATAATTTGTATGCAATTAAACTAGAAGTTGACAAGGTAAAACAAGCAATCTATGAGGGAAGATTATGGGAATATGTAATTAAAAAAGCAAGAGCTCATCCAAAATTATTTGAAATGATCGAGGTTATGACTGAAAATTATGAATTTTTAGGTTTAGGAACTCCCAAATTCAAAGAAAAAGCAATTTTCTTATTCAGTAAAGAGGATCAATATAGACCAGAAGTTCAATCATTCCATAAAATAGTTAGAAAATTCAAATCAAAGAAAAAGAAATTGATCATAACTAAAGAATCAAGTTCAAAACCAGGATATCTTTCACATGAATATGCTGGACTAAAAAAGAAAATTAAAGATTTTGAATCATTTCAAATTTGCCAATACAATCCTCTTTTAGGATTAATACCAATCGAGATTTCTGATATTTTTCCAGCAGCACATCATGAAACTTCTAGAATAGATTTTGAACCAAATGAATTTCCTGTATTTGAAAAAACATGGAACGAATTCTTTGCATACAATAAATTTTCTGAAATTCATTTTGATAAAGAAGATAAATTTCTAAAATATTTTGTAAAGAGTTTGCCAAAAGAGATCAAGAAAAAATCTCAAGGGTAATTAAAAATAAGAAAAAAGAATGTGCTAAAAGAAGCTGCTTATAGAGCGGCGTCTTCTGCCCAACCTTTAATGAAGATACCGTTTTTGTGAAGAGGTACTGGTTGTCCAGCTGTGTAATTCATTGGTCTCATCCAAAAGATTGATTTTGTTGGACATACACCTATGCATGCACCATCAGAAATACATCTTTCTGGGTAGAAAACAAATGCTTTACCTCTCTTCCAGCCTTCAACAGGTTTGACTCTAAGGACATCAGGACCAAGAGTTGTACAGATTTCTACACATAGTGCACATCCGATACATCTTTGTTCATCAATGTCTGGAAGTATTGCTATTGGCATTAC
This sequence comes from Nitrosopumilus oxyclinae, assembly GCF_013407165.1. NCBI lineage: Archaea > Thermoproteati > Nitrososphaerota > Nitrososphaeria > Nitrosopumilales > Nitrosopumilaceae > Nitrosopumilus > Nitrosopumilus oxyclinae. The sequence goes on from NZ_CP026994.1 coordinate 1,365,290, forward strand.
AATGATTAGATTGCTTGGTACCTATTTAAACCATGATCAAAATTCATAACCCTGTTATGAAAATGATCGACCCAAAATGTATGCGCAGAATCTAGATTAAGGAATTTAAAAAACAAAAAGACAACGTGTTGTGCACGTTTATTTTCTCATTGCATCTATTTGACCAGAGGTTACCCAGTCAAGTAGTTCTGCTGAAGAAGGATTAAGGTCTGCTTTCTTATTCATAAGATTGTTTACCCAAATCCAGTTGAGTTGATTTAAGAGTGGTTTGTTTGCTTCATCACCAGCACGTGTCTTTGAGACAACGGCTTGGTCTTGCTGTGCTAACCAATCTGCGAAACTTCTTCCCATGAGGATCGGATCTTAGCTTACACTAATTAAAGCTTTTGTAGATTCCACGACAGGCGTTATGATCGGATCGCTGCTAAGAAGGTTTTAAGGTAGATAAAAAGTCATTTTAATTCTTGGATGTTAAAGTTTTAGGTGCTGCAAACGAAGTGGGCCGATCAGGATTTTTGGTTAATTGCAATGGTACAAAATTACTGCTTGATTATGGGGTAATGTTTGGAAGAAGAGGTTCACCTCCACAATATCCGCTTCATGTAAAACCAAAGGATTTGGATGCCATCATTATCACACATGCACATTTAGATCATTCAGGAAACGTTCCATCTCTATTTGTGAGTGGGAATACTGACGTATACGCCACACCTCCAACATTTGACCTCTCAAAATTATTGATTAATGATATGTTAAAAATTGAAAAAAATGCACATCCATTTGATTTACCTGAATTAAATAACATGATGAAAAATGCAAAGGAAATTGGATTCAAACAAAAAGTAACCAAAGGAAATGCAACTTTTGAATTCAGAGAATCAGGGCATGTGATTGGTGGAAGTACTGTACTGGTAGAATCTGAGAAAAAACGTCTTTTCTACACAGGGGATATCAAAACAAACGGTTCTCGAATGCTTAGAGAGATGGATATGGATATTGGAGAAATTGATATGCTGATTACTGAGAGTACTTATGCAAAAACACAACAAAAATCAAGAAAAGAGTCAGAAACTGAATTAATAGAATTTGCAAATGAAGTAATGGATAGAAAAGGGATTTTGTTTATTCCGTCATTTTCAGTAGAGCGTTCTCAAGAAATAGCATGTATTTTGAGAAGTTCAAATTTTAAACATAAAATCATCATGGATGGGATGGCACTAAAAGTTAATGAAATAATGTTCAAACATCCAGAATATCTAAGAGATCCCAAAATATTTTCTGAAGCAATCAAAAGTGCAACTGCAATAAGAGAACATTCAGAAAGAAAACGTGCAATGGGAGAACCTTGTGTTGTAATATCTCCAGCTGGTATGTTAGTTGGAGGGAATGCTGTTTATTATTTGCAACAATTATCTTTTGATAGTAAAAACGGAATAGCCCTTGTATCGTATCAAGGGGAAGGTACACCAGGTAAAAAATTACTAGATACAGGAATGGTTTCAACCAGAGGTAAAGATCTACATGTTAAAGCAGAAGTTAAACAATTTCAATTTTCAGGACATGCAGACAGAAAAGAGTTGTTTGATATGATAAAAAAAATAAAAGGAAACCCAAAGGTATGGACAGTGCACGGAGATTCAGAATCATGTGAAATGTTTGCTCAAGAAATTCATGAAAAATTTGGTTTTGAAACACATGCACCTGCAGTTAATGACGAAATAACTGTTTGAGATGCAAAATAATTGCACAATAAATGTCGAAAATTCAATTAATAGCGGTCAAGTATTTCTTTGGAGAAAAAACAATGATATCTGGTATGGGGTTAATGGACAAGATATTTTAAAAATTTCAAAAGTAGGGAAAATTAAATCATATCAAAATATAAAAACAGATTTTTTCCGAAAAAGAGATGATATTGAAAAAATAATTAAATCAATTTCTAAAGATAGCGTTACCAAAAAAGCTGTAAAACAATATTTGGGATTGAGAATTCTAGAACAAGATCCATTTCAATGTCTAATTTCTTTTATTGTATCATCAAACTCTAACATCCAAAAAATTAAGAATAGTTTAGAAAAAATATCAAAAAAATTTGGAGAAAAGGTTGAATTTGAAAATCAAGAGTTTTTTTTATTTCCAAAACCAGAAATTATTGCTAAAGCATCAATAAATGAAATTAAAAGTTGTGGAGTTGGTTATCGTGCCAAATTTATCAAAGAGGCTGCAAATATGATGGCTTTAAAAAAAATAAATTTTGAATACTTGAAGAAATGTAATTATCAAGATGCAAAGGAAGAGATTTGTAAAATTCCAGGTGTAGGAAACAAAGTTGCAGATTGTATTTTATTATTTTCATTAAACAAATTGGAATCTTTCCCATTAGATAGATGGATGATCAGAATATTAGAAAAATATTATTCAGATAAATTCCAATTAGAAACAAAATCAATAACTGAAAAACAATATGAAATTCTTCATGAAAAAATTGTAAATCATTTTGGACCATATGCAGGATATGCACAACAATTTCTTTTCAAAATGGAAAGAGAAAATTACCAAAAGAAGTGGCTGTAAACCCTTAAAATGGTAATTAATTTCTAGGTTTTTGGGCCTATGGCGCAGCATGGATAGCGTGTTGGACTTCTAATCCAAAAGTCAAGGGATCGAAGCCCTTTGGGCCCACTTAACAAAATTATTATGCCAATTTAAAAAGAAAGTTTTGTGAAAGATTTAGAATTCAAGTTAAATTCAACAGATATTCATCCAGATTCTGAAATTAAAGGAACAATTTTAGTTTCATATCCAGGACGGTATGATGGAGTGGTAGTTAATACCACAATTTTAGACTCAAACGAACATATCATTTACAAATCATATAATGAAAAAAAAATATCACAAAATGTTTCAAGACTATTCATCAACAAAGATGTAATGCCTGAAGACAAGGCAGAATTTACTGCAATAATTAATTTTGAACCAACTCAAGAACATGAAGTAAAATTTAGAGTATCAATTATTGAACAACACAAAGAAATTGAAAGTCAAATAATTTTTGCAAAATATTCAGTCTAAAATCTGCTCTTTTCAACCACAATTGAACCGGTCATCCATGGATGAGGTTGGCAATGATAGTGTACCTCTTGTGGTTCAGTAAACAAAAAGTCGTACGTATCTCCCGGTTTTAAAACACCTGTTGAACCAAAGTCTCCAGAATAAGCATCTGCATGACGATGATCAGGAGTAACGGTGTGAGCAGTATCATCATTATTCATCCACCTTACGTTATTTGTAAATTCTAAAAGTACCGTTGGATCATTTGGAACATAATTCTCATTACCCTCAATAACTGCACCTGGAACAATTTCAATAATGAAAAACTCTTCTGCCGGATGTAAGATATGATCAGATACAGATGGCTTTGCCAATGATTCTGGGAGATAAAACGATGTGTAAAATACAACAGATGCAGACATGGCAATAATTAATGCAATCATTCCAATTCCATATGCATGACTTGATGTGGGACTACTCATAATTTTTTCACTCCATCAACATCGTTAGAACCAACCTTTGAATTGTTATTTGCACCAACTCCCATATCGGCTTGAGTTTTTGGTACTGGTACTTCAGGGGCCAATTCTTTTGCATTAGGTTTTGCATCAGATGTTGTTTCACCTTCTGGAAGTTTACTTTGCTCTGCAAGTACTTCAGGTTCTGCAAGTTTTGGTTTCTCCTCAACTACAGGTATAGGTGCAGGTGGAGGTGCATTCTTTTGTTGACTCATTGCATATCTATACACATGGAAGAATGCTGCAAATACTAACAAAATAAGTCCAACAAAGAACAGTGAGATGTTCTTCATGCCTGTCAAAGATGCATTGTATGCTGCAATGTTTAGGAATACTTGGAATGCCAATAGTGCAATTAGTAACCAGTTAATCCATTTTTCAGATAAATTAATTGTGGCAACTTTTTGCGGGCCATTACTTTTAGCAAGTTTTGATTTTCTTTCTGCTTCATTTGCTAGTTTAATCATCATGTAAGTGAATCCAAATGATAATGGAACCAACAATATCATTGTTGAATAGAAGAATATCGGATCAATTACTAAACGCTCTACTAATGGAATTGAGATGTCAGGTGAAATATAGAAGCCCCAATATGTTGTAACCATGATTTGAGCAAGGCTGGTAATACCAAATGCAGTAATTAGTGGTCTATCCCTCCATGAGAATTTCTTGTATCTGTCGATAAATGGAATCAAAACGAACGATATGATGAATAATAACGGCCACAGTAAACCTGTAACAAACTTGTCATATTGTGTCCTCATGAACGCATAGATTCCTGTTAGATACCATTCAGGGACTGTAACACCGGGCGGCACGGTGGGTTCAAACTTGAATCCCAAATCAATTGGGAAAACACCACCAGTAATCAAAATAGCACCACCAATAGCCATTACCATAGGAACATCAAATACCAAGAATCTTGGGAAGTGAACTGCCATTAATCCAAGCATAACGATAGGTAGCAAGAATACATGCTGTGCATAGAATCTTAATACAAAGTCTGAGAAACCACTACCCAGCGCCGCATCACGAATTGTAGGTCCTACAACAGGGATAGATGTTGTTAACGACGCCGCAATACTAATTGCAAGTTCTGCTCTTTCACTGAAAATTACATCATATCCAGTAAACGCTTCAAGAATAGTAACAGTTCCTAAAATAACACCGGTCATCCATAAAACTTCATTTCTAATTTTATATCTTCCACTAAAGTATTGGTAATACATGTGAAGAACTGCAAGAAGTACCATAGCATTAGAACCATGATAGTGAATGTTTCTAATGTGAAAACCAAATGGAACATCATCATTAATGAATTGAACACTGTCCCAAGCTCTATCTAAAATCGGTTGATAGTAAAACATCAGTAAAGCACCCGATACTCCAAGAATAATGAAAACAATGAATGTGAGCATTCCCAAAAAGCCAAACGGACTTACAAATCTTGCAGGGAATGAAAATTTAATTGCTGTAAAGATAGTTCTGTCTACTCCATCCCAAAGCCAATAAAGGAATGCTACGACCCCAGTTCTTCTCTCAAGCGAAACGGCCATATCCAATTACTCCATTTTCATTTGCGTTAAACTTTGGTGGCATGATAAATACAAAGCCATCTGAATCAATATCTAAAGTTAATTTAGGTAATGTATTTGATGGTGCGGCTTGCACTGATGCAGGACCAACAAATGCAGTTCCAGTCATTGGGTCATACATACTACCGTGACAAGGACATTCACCCCTCTTTCTTCCTTCATCAGGCCAATATTTCCATAAACACCAAAGATGTAAACAGATCATACTATAAGCTCGTAATGAACTAGGATCTTTTTTATCTCCACCTAGTTCTTTTGGTAATCTAATGAATTGCCATTTACGAAATGCTTCTGCATCAAGTGCTGCATCACCAGTTGCAGGATATGTAATTACTTCGGCATGATTAATTGGATAAGTATTGATATTTGCTTGAGTGCCATCAGGCAGAATTACTGGGACTCTTTCAAGAGAGGCCTGATTTGGATTTGGCATGAAATTACCAAATGGGACAAATGGAGCAAAAGCCAATCCTGTGCCTGCTGCTCCTATTAATTTTAGAAAGTCTCTTCGGGATAATCCGCCAGACTTTTTTGTCCCCAGTTCTGACATTCAGCTCTCGTACTCGACAAATTGCTTATAAACCTTATTCAGTTAATTTGGAGGTTTTTGTCTAATGATAAAAATGAAAACTAATCCGATCGCAATTCCAATGACTATTCCTACTGCAATTCCAGTACTAAATGGAAGATCAGAATTCACATTATTTGGATCTTGAATTTCTATTTTAGATATTATTTCAGATGTATCTTCAATTTTTGTAGGTATTGTTTTTATTTCCACATTGACAGATTCTTGAGAATCAAACATTTCAGCAGAAATATGTGTGAATTTAGCTGCAAGTGTAATTGGTTCTGTAGTTGATGAACCTCCAAATAATGTAGAGTGTGTCAATAGTGTGTAAGTGCCAGTTTGGTTAATTGGAACATAGAGAACAGTTGAAGTGTCATCTTTATTTTTCACAGGATAGAAACCCCCACCTTGACTAAAAATTGAACTGCCTAACCAATCAAGTGAAGCCCATCCCAGAAAATGACCAAAGACTCCAGATGGGACATTAGTTTGTATTATTTCTCCTAAAGGATTCATTACAAATACAGATAGATTTGTGTTATTGCTAATCCAGGAAAGTTCAATTGCTGCAGCATTGATGGATGGATTTTGAATATCAAAATAATATTGCCTCCAATCTCCTGCCATGTATCTATTAACCATATCAAATGCACCTTTTGTGTAACCATTTCCATAAAGAATATCATCACTTTGTATTCCTTTGATCAAAATAGTAGAATCATTTTCAATTACAGGTTGTTTGATAACAAAAGATATTGGCGCATTTACAGTATGTTGTTCACCTTCAAAAGTTAAAAATCCTTGATACATACCTGTTTGATAATCTGTTGGCGTTACCAAAGTAACATCAACAGTTGATGAGCTTTGAGGAGAAACCAAAATTGTTTCAGATTCAGACCAAAGGATAGGCCATTTTTCTTTTTCATAGTGACTAGCTGAAATTGTATAATCCATGGAAGTAGAATTTAGTTTAGTGTCACCTAACCAGTAAGAATAACGTGTAGGGACTGGGTAAACTCCAACTAATGGAACACCATCAAATTTTTCATTTGGTTGTGAAACCCTAAGTTCTTGAACAGTTCCCCATGAACCAGCTCTATTCACTAAAGATAATTCATCACTAGTAATTTTTGTATCATTATTGTTATCAATCCAATCATAAAGATAAAGAGAAGAAATTTTGAGATCATCTGCATAAACATCTGAAGTATTATTCATAAAATCATTAAATTCAAAATTCAGATTTAGAATCATTAGTGATGATTCATCAGGAATTGGATCATCATTGTTAAAAAATTGCCCAAGTTCATCTTGATTTGCAAGTTCAGATAATTTTACATAATTTGGAATGAATGTATCAGTTTTATTCATCAAAGTATCTTGTTGTCTTACAATTGTTGTTCCATTAAATTGAATTTTAGAAATTAATGACAAAGTCTGAGGTTTTACATTTATTGTTTGAGATTCATTTGAAGGATTATCTATGGTAAAAGTTGTTGTAGTTCTATCTCCAGGAAGTAATTGTCCTGCAAACCAACTTGTCATTGGAAATGATTTTGAAGGTAGTTGGAATTTCTCAAATCCTATTGATGTAGAGTTAATTTTTTCAATTGCAGGTTCAAGAATATTTTTTATATTATTATATGAACCATCATTGTAAACAATAAAAGTTCCATTTTTACCATTAACGTAATTTAATGCAGATTCAATATTTACCAAACCAGAACCTTGAGTAAATGGATCATTTTGTAAATCAGTTGCAGTAGACATGAGAATATTTTTGATCAAAAAAGAATCATAATCTTTAGATTGTTTTTTTAATTCTTCAATTAGTATTGCAGCACTTCCAGATACAAGGGGTGCGGCCATACTAGTGCCACCAAATAATGAAAAAGATTCATTTTTAGAATCTTTATTAATTTTCAACATATTAGATGGTACAAAACCATGGGCACCAATACTCATAACATCAGGTTTTGGATCTCCTATTGAACTAGGACCTCTACTAGAAAAATCAACTACATTGTTAGAATGAATTGTTGTGTTTCCAAATCTAGGTTGATCCTTGAACGGACCATAACCAACAAAAACATTGTTTGTGGTAGCACCAACTGACATACCAAATGGTGAAGCATTTGGCAACCCAATTGTACCATAACCATGACCTGAATTTCCTGCACTAGAAATTATTGTAATGCCAGGATAATTATCATTAAAAGAATTAGGAGTTGTAAGTACACTCAAAATTAAAGATAGCATATCCATTCCAGGGGATGCCTTGAATGATGGGAAATTGGACACACCCCAACTATTAGAAATTATATCAACTCTTGGATTTCCAGTATATTCCCAAGTATGTTCATTGTTTTCAAATCCTGCAATCCATAACCAACCATATACAGTATCTCCAAACCACAGCGCTTTTACGGGTAGAATTTTTGCATCAGGAGCTACACCAGTGATAGAATATTTTTTTGAATTATTATAAATGTCATAAGTTTCTTGACCACGTGAAGTGATTGAAGCTGCACTAGAAGTACCATGTCCCATAAAATCTGTCATCAAGCCAAAAAATTCACCATTAGGATCCAAAGGTGGTAAAAGAGTTCCATTAATTGCCTTTAGTGCATCATCAATATCAGTAGAATTATTTTTAATTACACCATAAACATCCAGAACTTGCGCACCAAATGTGCCAGCACTGTAATCAATTATTCCATCATTGTTTGAATCATAAACAAGGAATTCTTTTCCACTTCCTAATACAATAGGCTTTTCATCAGTAAAATCAAAGTCATAATTTGGTTTTTTACCTTTTTCTAAATCAAATCGCGTATAATCTTCCCATGAAGTACTAAGATCAGGAATTATTGTATCATATACTCCTGGAATAAATGAATCAACAACAAGTACAGGTACAACTTGTATTTTAGAATAAGGTCCACTCAATCCACCTTGATATATCACACCAAGATGATAAACACCGCTTTTAGATTTAATATAATTTCTATTATCTTCGCCAATTTTCATATCAGTTGTTAGCGTTCCATTAAATATTACAGATGAACCAATCTGTGGAAAAAATGAATTGTAAATAGGTATGTTACTACCTTTCCCACCTTGAGATACATCAAGGAACACACCATCCCGTGTAACATACGCTGACGATGTCATATGAGAAGGGATTGGTTTACTATAATTTCGAATTATTTCATTTTTATCAATATATGCAAAAAAAGTTGCGTTTGTTAATACAATACCTTGACCATCAGGATCAAGCATTATAGGATGATTAAGATCATTTCTTGCCAAGGAATGTTGTATATCAGGATTTGAAAAGTCAACACCCGTATCTACAATTGCAATTACAGTTCCATTTCCAGATGAATCATACTTTGTTTTAGCTAAATTTGAACCAGTTATTTCTCCAATTCTAGAAGCGTCTTGAATTTGATTATTTTGTGAATGAAAATCTAATTGGAAATCTTCAACTACAGTATACCCTTGAGAAACCAAATTAGTTGCAGAAGTTTCTGTAAGTATAGCAACAGAAAAAAATCCAGAATCAGATTGAATTCCATAGAATGAATTAGTTTTTAAAATATCATTTTTTTCTAGTTTATCTCCAAAAATTAAATATCTTTTAAAATCATTTTCAGTAAAAAAATTAGAATCAATATCCACAATACCAGAATCAAAAATTAAAGTATATTTCTCGTCATTTTCAGTTTTTAAATCAACAGGAATGAAAGCATGTGAATTAGTTATCATCGGAGAAAATAACAATATGAAAAAGAGTATAGCCACTTTGGGCATTGATATGTTTTCGATTCTTATCTTATTATAACTATCTTCTTCTAGCTAAAATTGCTATTTGAAGTGCAACAATTAGTCCCACAGATGCAATGATTGGTAACAATAATGCATTTAGTTGTGCAGATGATTCACTGATAGATTTTGCAGAAAGTGCAAACGTACCAATATTTTCATCAATTTGAGTACTGGCATATTTTAAAGTAGTATCAAAACCGTTTATTTCAGATTTTAAAATTTCAAGTTCCTCTGATGTTTGATCCAAAATGGAATTTAATTTAATTATTTGATTTGAAATTCCTCCAAGATCTTGACTCAACACAGTTGTAGCCGCTGATCCATGTGATGTTGTTCCTTGACTAAATGCAACTACATGGAATACATGAGTTCCTTCTTCTATCGGAGTATAATCAACATAGTATAATCCCTGATGTAATGTCTTAAATGAATTAGATAGAGTAACTGAAGATCCTGAAGGTAGGTGAACGTGAGTTGTCCCCAATAATTTACTAGGTTCATTTCCAATCAATAATCCATCACTTGTCGTCTGCACAAAAACTCTAATTGGATGACCTTTTGCAGCAGTTTCAGGAGCAAAAACTAGTGTATTTACAAATCTTTCAATAGTTACATCAAGTAAATCAATAGTAGCTGAAAATTTAACATCAATTTTTTTCGATACACCATTTTGTTCTGTACTAATTACCTCAACAGTATACGTTCCATATGGAAAATCAGTGGAAGGTCCAGGCCATGTTAACAATACATAGTTAAATGTGCCATCAGAATTTGTAGTAATTTGATCAAATTTTGTAATTGTTTCATCGGGGGCAAAAACTCTAATAATTAAATTCTCTTCAGGCAATCCGTTGCCATATACTTGTAAATTATGTGCAGGAGAATAGACCTTACTATTTGTAAAAAGTTCAAGTTCTTCTGCAAATGAATTTGGAGTATTCATCAACATAACTAGAAAAAAAACAGAAAGACAAATTTTGAATTTCAATTTAATTAATTGTTAATCTTCTCCTAGATATTACTTGTGAAAAAATTGTGCATAACTTTCGTTAAGAGGTATTCAAAAAAAAGAAAAAAAGGAAAATTTGAACTAGTTATCTTACTTATTGTACAGTTACTGTTGTACTGACTGGTGGTGATAATGCCGTTGGATTATCTACTGATTCCCATACAAATGCAGTTGCTGTGTAAGTTCCTGCTTGTGTTGGAATCCATGATAATGCCGGGCTGAATGATTGACCAGCAGATAGTGAACCTGTAATCCATGCTAGTGAGACTGTAACACCGTTACCATCTTGGATCTGTACCAAGTATGCGAATGATTGCTCTCTATCCTGACCATTTGCTAAGTCAGCACTGATTTGCACCTGTTGATCAACGGAGACAGTATCTAAACTGTTGCCGAAGGCATCAACTGTTCTCAAGTTAGCAGCTGGTGCTCTCTCGAGAGGTGGTACTACAGTACCGATTAGTGAAGTGGCAGTGATATCAAGTTCATCTGCAGTTGTGTACGGATCTGGTAATGTATTGTCCTCATATTCTGCGGTGACAGTGTCACCTTCTGCGACTCTGAGTCTGTGACCAGATGATTCGTCAGAAACTGTAAAGAATACAGTACCTTCGAAAATTCCGGTTGCCTCATTAGTCTCAGTTACAGTAAGGTCAATACCTCCGGCGTCGGAGTCAGACCACACATCGACATCGAAGTTGTCGACTGCTTCTGGATTTAAGTTCATGTCTGGATCAATTACTCTTACAACACCTGTTCCGCTAGCTGGGTAGCTTGCTTCTAACCATTGTACCTCTCCGATGTTCCATCTGATAAGTGCTGAACCGACTACAGTTTCATCCTCTGAGAATTCAAAGGAGACTGTAATACCGTCATCGTCATCAGTTGGTAGTAGTCCATCTGTTGGACCAGTACCATCAAGAGATTTTATACCGGATGCATCGCCTGCAGTACCATCGCCATCTGCATCATGTGTTGTAAATCCTGTTAGGATTACTTCACCTGTGAAGATGCCTGTGTCAGTTCCAGTTTCGACGAGTTTGTAGTTGTCAATATTGAATCCTCTTGTAGAGATCTTTATCGGATCACTAGAAGTATTTCCAATCTCGTCAACTAAATCACCGTCAAAGTTGTGATCTGGAGCGACTATGGTAACGTAGACTTTGTCAGTCCATGTGTATACTTTTTGGTCAAGTTCGACAGTTGCACCGAAGTTAGATGTGAAGACTGTGATGTTTACATCTTCATCTTCATCACCTACATAATCTGAACCGGATGGACCCCAATCAGTGTACTCTAAGATGATTTCTTCACCTCTTTCAAGGTTATCACCACCTAGAGCATCAGGAATCTCGATAACAATCTGGAAGATACCAGTACTGTCACCTGTTTCTCTGAAATCTGTTGGCTCTGGGTCAAATGCTGTTGCACCAACACCAAGGTTACCCATGGTAGTAGTAGCGGCATCTGAATCCCATTCGATTAAGTCCAAGTCATAAGTCTCAGCACCATCATTGTCAAGATCAAGGTCTGGCTCAATGAGTGTTAAGATCATGTCGGAACCGATAATGTATACGGATTTGTCGGACTGCAATACACCGTTTCTTAGGTCAAATGTAGCAGAATCAGTTACAGTGTTAACATCACCAGATGCATCTGCTGGATCAGTGTACTCTACTTGGAGAATATCTCCTTGTAAGATACAATAATTCAGACCAGCTGCACTTGCAACGCTAAATCTGCTTAATTCTGTACCAGAAGCGGTACCGTCTATACTAGTAAAGCCTGTGGCTAAAGTAGGTGGACAGGTAGCACTTGCTGGACCGTCAGTGTATCTGATGTTAAGATCTAATTCGTAAATACCGGCATCTGGGGCAATCTCATCGATTGGACCCAATTGTCTGGTGGCCAAAGGAGTTGCATCGCCGACATCTATTGTGCCGTCAATTTCTGTTGGACCACCTGCATAACCGAGTACGACTTCAGAAGAACCTCTAACTACAGAGATTTTTACTGGGCCGACTGCAGCTGCAGCGGTATTTGCGTTAATAGAATCTTCACCAGCTGGGTTAATGTCAAAGTCTGGATCGTTAACTCTAATGTGGACTGTTAGATCACCATTTGACAGGAATTCTCCTGCATCAAGATCTGCAGTATTACCTGCTACGACTCCCATACCAGTTTGGTGGATTGGGAATACGGATCTTTGTGAAGGAGTTTCAGTTGTTCCTGTAGCAAAGTTTGCCGGAACACCAAATGGTACCGGATAAACTGTTCTATCAAGGCTTACTGAACCTGTGTTGGCACGTACTCCTGCTGAGTCACCTACTTCAATTATTTCACCAGATGCATCTCTATAATCAACATAGTTGACTTCGATGTCGAGTCCGGTTACGGTCTCGGCTACACCTGTTGCTGCTCTACACCAATCTGCTGGGATTTGGAAATCACCAATAAATTTGCCTGAATCTTTGGCTGTCTCTACTAGAGTAAATCCAGTAGCAAACAAACCATCATCAAATTGAGCGTTACAAGTAGTACCAGTATTCTCCCATTTTACATCGTCAAATGTAACATCGAGGAGTCTACCTTGAGAACCAAATGAAAGGGCTTCTTGTAGGGCAGTTACATCGACACCTACTTGATCGTTATCTGCTCCGCCAGTTGCATCAGTAGATGGCTGTGAGCCAGCTAATGGTGCTACTACGGTGTAAATATCGATAAGATCAGAGTCGACGTTTAGATCTAAGTCTTCTAGAGTAATAATTACAGTATCAGCTGCTTTGTAAGAGTCTTGATTTAGAGAAACAATACCAGAGTGGCTTGGAGCTTCTTCTTGATCAGATATTGGAGTTACTACACCATCTGCACCTAAGTCGTTATATGAGACTCTTGGTGCGTCTTCGTCAGTCAAATCTTCAATTACGATGAATGAAGGATCGTCTGCGATTGGAGTAATTCCTGCAAAGGTTGCAACATCAATAATATTGAGTTGGTTAACCATGATATACTCAAGTGAACCTACGAAGGTACTTGTGTTATCACCTGTTTCTTCAGCTTCAATTCTGATGATTTGGTGTGCAATTCTTTCGTTTGATTGTACGCCGTCATCTGTGAAACCAAATGAGAAGAAGTCAGCTACTATAGCTTCTTTATCATCGATACCTGTAACACCTCTTGCTGTGGCAGCTCCTGCATAGTCAAACTCGATAGCGAGACCGAGATTTTGTCTTTTTGGATCTGTTGCACTAAACAAGTTAGCATCAAGGCCATTCAATGAAATGTAGTCCTGTCCAGTTCCGTTTGCAATAAGTACTACAGCGTTTGATTGTGTTGCTGTAGCATTAGATGTGTATCCTGTTGCAGTAAGAATTGTACCGGTTTGATTAAGTAAGAATATACTTACTTCATCTGCACCGAAGGATTCTACATTATAGTTAAAGAAGTTAAATCGGACACCTGTTGCGTCTGCTTGGCCAATTGTTTTTTGTAGTTCACTCATGGTTGTACCAAGGTCTACAATAACTGTACCAACTTCAGCAGTTGCATTTACTACCTGTGAAAGAATTGCTCTTTGACTGAAAGTATCTACTGCTGCTGTAGAAGTTGTGTTTGCGCCAGTTCCACTGATCGTTACCAAGGTGTAGTTTGCTAGTGCACCAGTTGCCATATCTCCTGCAACGGTAGAACCACCTAATACGGTTCTAGTTGCATTAAATACATTGACTGATGGTGTACTAGTTCCCTCACCAATGGTAAATGGATCTCCTGTTTTTAAGGCAGGAACAAGTGTGATTTCTGTGTTATCTAAATCTAAGTCTTCATCAGCTCTGCTGTTTTTGTTTTGATCACCGTCAACGATGGTTACTGGAATCTCTTCACCAGAGCTCCATTCATCATCAATTGGTTGGATGTCAATACTTGCAAAGCTGAATCCCACAAGAACAGTTACTGGTGATTCATTGTAATCAAGAGATGCTGAGGTTCCCCTCTTTGCATTAGTTGTTACTTGAATTGCTGATACATCTGATTCATCATATGTACCAAACACACCACTGTTTGGACCCTGTTCGGTGATTGTTACAGGAACTGATCCTTCCCCTAGTTGTGCAGTAAATGCTGCTACACCAAAGTTTGTTGCATTATTTGATGAGGCAGTAGAACTGGTACCATTTAGGTTATCTAGGATAGAATCATCGTTGTCCTGGATGGTAAGTACATTAGCTGTTGAGCCTTGTACGTTCAAATTAATTAACAGATTACAATTATCTTCACACATTAGTGAGGATCGTTGTTGTGCTGTTAATTTGATCGGAGTACCACCGGATGCACCGTTTTCATCGAATACTTGGTAGTGTGGGCCTCTGCTTGTAGCGTTGGCGTTATTCGTACCAAATGTCCAAGAGTCTTCATCAGTTGGGTCAATGTTTAACCATAAGTCGGTAATTGTTGCGTGAATTTGTGAACCTTTTGGATATACAGATCTGTCCAATTCTACACCAGCAAAGTTATCAACAGTATCAAAAGTTAATGTGGTTGATTGAGCACCACCACCTTTGTTGTACTGTACGACAACGTTACCAGTTGGGTTTAGAGGATAGAGTTGTATAATTGGCCATGCTGCACCATCATTTAGCACACCAATTTGGCCTGCTGCTGTTGCTGATGGGTTAGCTGCGTCATTTAGGTTTAGAGTTTTTGCTTCTCTGACAACATTGTTGGTGTTACCATTAGTACCTGCTGGGACACATGCAGTTGAACCTGCAGTAATTGCGCCACCGCTTGAAGTACCATTAATACCACCTGTAACGTTACCAGATGCGAATCCGACTGTGTCACTTAAGTTAATACCAACTGCGGCTACGCCGTCAGCTGCTTCACAAAAGTCACCAAAGTCTAATCCACTACCAGAAACTAATGATCCTGCTGCTGTTGAATCAGCAATCAGAGCCATGTTTCTATCTGCAAAGTATCCATACCAGTTACCGTCTACGGCTTGAGCCATTCTCAGGATCTTTCCGTTGACTGTAACATCTGGTTCACCTTTTGCTTGATCTGTATCATTGATATCAGAATCAATTACGACTACCTCAATTACTTGAGGACCTGACATGTAATTGTCAAACTGTGAGTTTTCTGCGGAAACAAATAGGTTAGCGTTGGCTGCATATGCAGCTGGCATTACACCAGGTGCTGCAAATGTCAAACCACCGGCTAACATAATTGTCATTAATGTAAGACTAGTTATTTTACGTCCTATTTCGTTATTCATGTTATTGATATTTTTCTTAAAAATTAGTATAAAAGACTAATGGACGAATTGTCCACAATTATCGAATTTTTTGTAATTATTTTAGTAAATATTCAAATTCAATATAATTTCTAGATATTTTAGTCATAATAATCATAGTTTGATATATGAAATAGTAAATGATCGTCATATTTTTCATATTTTATGTATAATTAATGAAATTTTTGTAGGCTATTTTACGCCTTGATCTCTTTACCAAGTAAAGATTTGTACAAAAATATAGCATCAGATTCATCCTTTGGTCCTACGACAACTGCAGAACCTCTTTTCATAAAACTAACAGATAATTCATTTGTTCTCAAAGACAAACCCAAGTCACCTTGATTATCAATTGTAAATCCTTTTTGTTTTCCAATTGCAATAACACCATTAACATCAAGATCAAATGTTTCAGTTGGAGTAATAGAGTAAGTTCTCTTTCCACGATTACGTCCACACAACTCTTCTAAAATTAATTCTTCTTTTTGTACAACATCAAGTTTTCCTGTTCCACATATTGGACATTCTTCAGCTCTGAATGTTCTAGTACTGTTAAAATCTAAATTTTCTAAATCAATATGTAAAATTCTTTCAGAAAGATTAGGGGTTTTTCCAAGAATTATTTTTACAGCTTCTGCAACTTCAATTGCACCAACAATAGAAAGTATTGGAGGATGAACACCTTCAATACTACATGTTGGCATTTTATCCTCATCTAATTCAGGAAACATACAAAAATAACATGCAGATTTTTTTGGTAAAACTGTAAAGACTTGTCCTGATGTTCCAACTGCAGCCCCTGTTACAAACGGAATTCCAAACTTAACACATGCTTTGTTTAATGCATATCTTGCATTAACACTATCAAGTGCATCAATTACAACATCGCACCCTTCAACTACTTCTAATGCAGTGTAATCGTTTACAGATATAGATAATGCTTCAATTTTACAATCAGGATTTAATTTCTGTAATTTTTTTGCAGCTACTTCAACTTTAACTTGCCCAACATCATCTTCATCAAACAACATTTGTCTATGTAAATTAGATAGTTCTATTACATCTCTATCAATAATACGTAAAGCCCCAACACCCATTGTAGCTAACCTAGAAATAATTGGATGTCCTAAACCACCAGTTCCAACAACACAAACTTTGGCATTTTTTAATTTTAATTGTCCACCATATCCAATTTCTTCCAACATTACTTGCCTTGAAAATTTATCAAGTTCTTTTGGAGATAATTCTTCAGAACCACCTGCAACTGCAGGTAAAATGTAAACTTCATCACCATCTTTTAGAACAGCTTCCATGCCACCAGAAAATTTTGCATTCTTTCCATTGATGTAGATATTTATCAATGAACGCGGGGTTCCATCACCTTCCAAAACTCTACGCTTAAAATCATCACCCATAATTTCTGAAATCTTTGCAAAAGCATCAGATAGAGAATCAGCAGAAATCTCAGTTTTCTTCTCCCCACCACTTTGGTTTAGTACAGATGGAATTGTAAAAGTGATATTTGTCATTAATTTACTACCGCCGATATTTCTCCAACGTCTGCTTTCATTACAGTTGGTTTTTCTAAAACGTCCATAATTGATTCAGTTGCCTTTAGACCATTACCAGTAACATAACATACTACTTTGTCATTTCTATCAATCTTTCCTTGTTCAACCATCTTCTGAAGAACTGAAATAGAAACTCCACCTGCAGGTTCTGTAAATATTCCTTCAGTTTGTGCAAGAAGTAAAATTGCATCAAGGATTTCTTTGTTATTACATTCTTCTGCAAACCCATTATACTGTTGTAATCGTTTCAAAACATATCTACCATCACCAGGATCACCTATTGCTAAACTCTTTGCAACAGTGTCAGGATGCTCAACTGGGATTACTTCTTTACTATTTTTCTTAAATGCGTCAACTATTGGTGCACATCCATGTGGTTGTGCTGCAACCATATGCATGTTTGAAACATCATCAAGTAATGAGACAGTTTGTAATTCTTCAAATCCTTTACAAATAGCATTGAGCATTGCACCACTTCCTACTGGAACTATAACTTGATCAGGGACTTGCCAATCAAGTTGTTCTGCTACTTCAAATGAAAATGTTTTAGAACCTTCTACATAGTGTGAACGCATGTTAATGTTCACTATACCAATTCCTTTACTATCACCAATTTGTGCAGCTATTGTGTTTGCATCGTCATATGTTCCATCAACTGCAATGTAATTTGCACCATAAGATAGTGCTTGTGCAATTTTTGCCATCTCAATATTACTTGGAGCAAATACATGACATGGTAAACCTGCTTTTGCTGCATGTGCTGCAGTTGCAGATGCTAAATTACCAGTTGATGCACACCCAACAGATGTTAATCTAAATTCTTTTGCTTTAGATATTGCAACTCCAGCAGGTCTGTCTTTAAAGGAAAATGTGGGATTTACAGAATCATTTTTTATGTAAAGATTGTTTAGTCCTAGTTTTTTTCCAAGATTATCAGCCTTGATAAGAGGAGTCATTCCAGCACCAATGCTTACAATATTAGATTTTTCCTCTATAGGTAATAATTCAAAATATCGCCAATAGGTATGCTCACGATTAGAAAATGTCTCCTTTGTAATTGCAGGAAAATTATATTTTACATCAAGTGGGCCAAAACACTCATCGCAGATGTACTTGAAAGCAGTATCATATTCTTTCTTACATTCTCTGCATTGTAATGAAGTTCTAGTCAAGATCAGTATATCCTTTGAGAAAATACATAAAAAATCCTAATATCAAGTTAAGTGTTACTTAATTTTAGCTATTAAAAAATATAATGAATAATAATGAGCATAAGGTGAAAAATAGGAAAAGTGGAATTTTAGCAAAAAAAAGTAAAACAATCAAATTTTATAAAATTTGAATTATGAGGAAGGTTTTTAGATATTTTTGAAAGGATATTTGTGTGAATAATAAGATTGTAATTCCAATTGCAATAGGGATAATCATAGTAATAGGAGGAATTATTGTAATTACAAATCAAGAATCAGATACAATTAAAATTGAAGATACATTGAATAAAGAATTACAACTAAATGAAGATATCACACCAGAAGTTGAAGAAAAATTAAATGAAATAGAAAAAATAAATTTAGAAAATGAATATTCACCAAAAGAAAGAGAATGGATAACTTCAGGTCCATTTCAAATTGATCGCAGTGAATATGTTTTAGGAGAGAAAATTTTTCTGAGAATTGGAGGATTAGAATATGATGACAAGGGTCAAGTTGCATTTCTAAGACCATTAAACAATACACACTATTCAGTATTCATTACAATTCCATTTGATGGTGCAAATAAACCTGCTTTCAATTATTATGTAGAACCGCAACTTTCAAAGACAAAAGGATATTGTACTGTAGATGATTTTGTAGGAAATTGGAGAGTGGTGTTTAGAGGTACAGATTACCCCAATTTAGAATTTAAAATAACAGAACAGATACTACCTGGAAATGAAAGTGATTTTAAACCAATCTGTTGATTTATTTCTCTAAAGAATTATGAAAACAAACTTTGTCACCCAAGTGACATGCAGGGCCTGAAGGTTCAACAAGATAAATTATTGCATCAAGATCACAATCAACTAAAATTTCTTTGATTTTTTGAATGTTGCCAGATTCTTCTCCTTTCATCCAAAGTTTATTTCTGGAACGACTCCAAAACCAAGAGTTACCAGTTTTTTTTGCAAGTTCTAAAGATTCTTTATTTGTATATGCCAACGTAAGGACATCTTTTGTATTTGCATCTTGAACTATAACAGGCACAAGACCACCACTTTTCTCAAAATCTAATTCATCGATGGTTTTTTCCATAATTACAAATAAAAAAAATAGCTATTATAATCTTACAGGGATACCCTTATTTTTCAAATAGGACTTTACGCCATTTACACCATGGGTCTCATAATGAAATATGGAAGCAGCTAGTGCAGCATCTACATTTGATTCCTTGAAAACCTCAATCATGTCATCAGGTTTTCCACAACCTCCTGAAGCAATAACAGGAATAGTTACTGAATCAACGACATTCTTAGTCAGTAAAATATCATAGCCGTCTTTAGTTCCATCTTTATCAATACTTGTAAGAAGAATCTCCCCTGCACCTAATTTTTCAGCATCTTTAACCCATTGAATTACATCGATTCCAGTACCTTCTTTCCCACCATAAATGAAAACTTCAAACCAAAATTTTTTATCATTCTCAATAAAAATATTTTTTAAATCATCTATGTTGTAATTTCTTTTTGCATCAACTGCTATCACTACACATTGGCGTCCAAACAATTCCATTAATTCTGTAATGACTTTAGGGTTTTTTATTGCTCCAGTGTTAATTCCAACTTTATCTGCCCCATTTAGTAAAATATTTCTAGCATCTTCTAATGACTTTACCCCACCACCGACAGTAAATGGAATATCAATTACTGATGCAACTTTCTGAACCAGATCTTTAAGGGTTTTTCTCTGTTCATCTGATGCAGTAATGTCTAAAAAAACTAGTTCATCTGCCCCTTCATTGCTATATTTTTTTGCTAGCTCTACTGGATCCCCAGCATCTTTAATTGATTCAAAGTTTAATCCCTTTACCACTCTTCCATTTTTTACATCCAAACATGGAATAATTCTTTTAGTTAATGTCATGATAATTTTTTTGCCTCCTCAATTGAAATTTTTTTCTCATACAGTGCCTTGCCAAGGATTACTCCAAATGCATTTTTTTCTTTTACATTTTTAACATCATCAAGATTAGAGATTCCTCCACTTGCAATGATATTTGTTTTAGGTAAATTACATGCTTGTTCTAAAAATTCTAAATCTGGACCTTCCATAGTTCCATCACGACTAACATTTGTTAGTAAAAATTCAGTAAAGCCCATTTCAAGAAATTCATTAATTGCAGGAATTAATTTAATTCCAGTATCTTTTTGCCAACCATTAATTACGATTTCACCATCTTTATGATCAACCGAAATTACAATTTTTTCTTCTCCTAGTTTAGACAATAATAATTTCAGTAGAGATTTATCTTTGAATGCCAAAGTTCCCAAAACAATTCGTTCCGATAATTTTGCCATTTCCAAAACTGATGATTTATCTCTCAATCCACCAGCAACTTCAACTGGAATTGAAATAGATTCAAGGATTTTTTTAATCACATCAAGATTGGAGCCAATTCCAAGAGTTGCATCTAGATCAACTAAATGTAAAACATCTGCACCTGCAGATTCCCATTTTTTTGCAATCTCTACAGGATTGTCACTATACACAGTCTTTTGGCCAGGATCTCCTTTGTACAATCTAACAACTTTGCCATCCATAAGATCAATTGCAGGAATAATTTTCATTTTTTACACTCTCTAAGAAAGTTCTCTAACATTATTTTTCCCACAGTACTTGATTTTTCAGGATGAAATTGAGTTCCATAGAAATTATCTTGTTCCACTACAGCAGGAACTTTAATTCCATAATCAGATTCAGCAGTTATGACATCATCAGAATAAGGTTTTACCCTATACGAATGAACAAAATAAGCCCATGAACCATCTTCCACACTTTCAAGAATTTTTCCAGGTTTTTTTATTTCAAGATTATTCCATCCCATGTGTGGCACTTTCATACTAGAAGGAAGTATTATTACTTCACCATCAATAACATTCAGACCTTTCTCTTTACCTTCTTCACTTTTTTCAAAAAACATTTCCATCCCAAGACAAATCCCTAATACAGGCATATTTCCGATATATTCTTTAAATTGAATTTTAGATAAATCCCTAATACTATTCATTGCAGGATCAAAATTTCCTACACCTGGAAGTATCAATCCAGAATATTTATTTTCATTATCAAAATTAGTTATTACATTAACTGCAGCTCCTACTTTTTCAAGTGAATTTTTTAGACTGAAAATATTTCCAGCACCATAATCAAAAATTGCAACACTTACCATTACATTGAACCTTTTGTACTTGGAATTCCTTTTTGTTTTTTATCTAGCGACGATGCATTTCTTAATGCAACAGCAAGTGATTTTATGGCAGCCTCAACTTTGTGGTGATCATTATCCCCATACTTCACAGTGAGATGAATGCAACTATTGAGATTTTGCAATAAAGATTGAAAGAAATGCTCAAGATCCTCTTTTGATATATCTTCAATCTTATTACGTTTAATCAATAATGTTAATTTCCAAAATGGACGTTTTATCAAGTCAATTGAAGCCTCAGCAAGAGATTCATCCATTGGAACAGATGCATAGCTAAATCTAGTAATTCCACGTCTAGAATTTAGTGCCTTGTCAATTGTTTGTCCTATTGTAATTGCAGTATCTTCAATCAAATGGTGTTCAATTCCATCATTAGATTTTGCATCAACTTTGAGATCCATCATCCCATGTTTGCCAAATGATACAATCAAGTGATCAAGAAAATTAATTCCTGTTTTGATAGATGTCTTTCCTACTCCATCAAGATTTACAGTCACAGAAACGCTTGTTTCTTTTGTATTTCGTTTAATTGATGCTTTTCGTGGTGCCATTTTTCTCACAGATTATGTAATTGTTTTATTCTAAATTTAATACCTTTGGTAATAGATTAATTGAATCTAATACCAAAATAGCATCATTTCGCTCAAATAGTTCCAATTTTTCTTGAGGATCTTTACTAGTTCCTATAATTCCACAAAAAGTAGTTTCATGTCCTAAATCACTAGTTCTTTTGGCCATAATGAAATCCTCCATAGAATCTCCAACATAAAGAGTGGAAGTGCAATTCATTCCTTTAATTGAATTTAAAAGAGATTTGGGATTGGGTTTTGCAAGTTCACGTGATTCATCTTCAAGAAATATAGAATTATCTAAATTAAATTTTTCAAGTAGGGATTTTAAAGAATAACTTACAGATTCTTTTCCTCTTCCAGTCACCATTGCAATTTTTGAATTAAATTTTTTCTGTAATTTTTCAAACAAAATTTCATTTAGGAGTACATCATCTTGTTCAATTAAACCAGGTTCAGAAAAGTTTGAATATTTATTAAATAATTTTTTATATAATTCAGGTCCATAAAATATCTGATCAAAAATTTGGTATAAAGGATTATCATGATGAGTTCCAGGATAAGATAATTGTTTTTTGATATCAGAAATATCAATTTTATCTTCAATATATTTTTCTACAGATACAATTCCGGTAGAATCAGAATTTTTAATTACATCAAAGATAAAACTGGATGGATTTTTTTCTAATTTTTCAGCAGCAACAAGTGAAATTATTGCAGCATAAGTTAAATCAACTTCATCATTAAATCCCCCAGTAGATTTGAATCCATCAATAATTTTAAAATCAACATCAATAGAAGAATCAATTTTTGCTAGATGTTCTAAAATATATCGAGTAGTTTTGATAATAGCCAGATCATATGATTTTGTAATATCAATTAACACCCCATCACAGTCAAAAATTATTGCATCTATTTTATTTAGAATTTGAATTTTAGAATCATCCGTATAGACACCGTCAGATTTTTTTGTTAAAGTCATCCTAATAGATCACGAATAGCCAACAAGAATTTTGAGTTCATCTCTTTTGTTCCAATAGTTACCCTAAGACATCCATTATGATTTCCAATTTTACCTAATTTTCGAATTGAGATTCCCTGTTCAGCAAGTGCAGAGTAGACACGTTTGTAGGCACCATGAGCATCAAATAACACAAAATTAGCCTTGGAATCAAACACATCAAAGGCATCAAAAGTTTGTAAAGTTTCAACTATTCTTTTTCTTTCAATTTTGATAATTTCAAGAGTATCTTTCATTTGTTTTGATTTTTCCAAAGCATGAATTCCAGATTCAATTGTGATAGTGCTAATTGGGTATGGGTATTGTAAAACATTCATAAAAGTTTCAGTAAATTTTTTGTTTGCAATAAAATAACCCAGTCTTAATCCTGCTAATCCAAATGATTTTGAAAGAGTCTGTACAACAATTAAATTATTTTGAGTCTTCACCATACTTGATAAAGAATATTCACTAAATTCACCGTATGCTTCATCAATTATTACAAGACCCGAAAAAGATTTTATGAGTTTTTGTAATTCAGTTTTTGTAAACTGGAATCCAGTTGGATTATTTGGGGAATCTAGATAAAGAATATCTGCATTTTTAGATTGCTGTATGAAATCTTTAATGTCTAATGTCATATTATCAGAAAATGGAATTGCAATTAGAGGTATATCATAGAGCTTACAACGCTCTTCAAAAAATCCAAATGTAGGATTTGATGTGAGAACTTTTGTTTCATTTGATGCAAAATTTGAAAGGATTAAATCTAAAATCTGATCAGAGCCATTACCTACACCAATCATAGATGATGGTATTTTTGCAAATTTAGATATTGTTGCAATTAATCTTTCGACTCCTCCTAATGGATATTCTCGAATGTCAGAATTTTTTCTTGCAGAAGAAATTATATCGTTTTGAAATTGTTTTGAAATTACATAATTTTCATTAGAATCAAGTTTTACAGAATCCTCAATTAGTTCAGGTTTTTGATAGCCACCTATTGAACTAAATTTCTTAATTTTATCTTCAAACCAATTTTTTTTCAATTTATTCTACCCCTTACTGCTTCAAAGTGATTTGAAAGTCCTTCAGCTTTTGTTAAAACTTCAAGATGTTTTGAGATCTTCGACAGTGATTTTTTAGATGATGTAATCTGTGTGTTTACTTTGATAAAGTCCAAAACAGAGAGGGAGCCTCTAATTTTTCCAAATCCGTTAGTAGGAAGGATATGATTTGAGCCTAGAATATAATCACTTGCTGATGATGGAGTATCATTTCCAATTAAAACAAGCCCAGATGAAGTAATTTGGGAAGAGATAGATTCCGAATTTTTGGCCATTATTTGCAAGTGTTCAGGGGCTAAAATATTTGCAAGTTTTATCATATCAGAATTAGTTTTACATATTCCAATAAATCCATTATTTTTTAGACTAGACTGGACTATTTTTCCTCTTTGAATTTTTGGAATTAATTCTGACACAATTTTGTTTACTGATTTTGCAATTTTCTCAGATGTTGTGATCAAATAACAAAATGTATCATTGCTGTGTTCAGCTTGAGAAATCAAATCTAATGCCACAAATTTTGGATTTGCTGAACTATCTGCAATTATTCCTAATTCAGTAGGACCTGCAAGCATATCAATTCCAGTCTGATCACTTATCATGGATTTTGCAGTTGTAACATATGCACCACCAGGACCTACAATTTTATCCACTTTACGGATTGATTTAGTTCCAAAAGACAATGCTGCAATAGATTGAACACCTCCTGTTTTGTAAATTTCATTTGCACCACAAATATCAGCACTAACAACTGTTAATGGATCAATTTTTCCAGCAGAATTTGGAGGAGATACAACTACAATTCTTTTTACTCCCGCAATTTTTGCTGGAACTACAGACATAATTACAGAACTAGGATATCGTGCCAATCCCCCAGGAATGTAACAGCCTACACTTTGAATAGGAATGAATTTTTTAGAGATTTTTATTCCATCCTGGTTAATTGTTTTATTTTTGAAAAGTGATTTAATTGAAGATTCTGTTTTTCCAAGTCTAGCTTTTGCTAATCTTAATGCATCAAGTTCTGTTTTTGATATTTTAGAATATGCATTTTTTATTTCATTTTGAGTTAAGCGTAACGATGATATGTTTGCCTTACTAAATTTTTTTTCATATTTGCGAATTGCAGCATCTCCATTTTTTCCAACATCCTTTAGAATAGATTCAACTATAGTTTTGTTATTTTGAGCCTGTTTTGGAAGTATTTTAGCTGCAAACTGTTCAACATTTGTTACTTTGATTATTTTCATCAATTTTCTTCGTCACGTTTTATTTCCTCAAGTTCAAGTATTTGTCTAGGTTCATGAACAACAAGACCTTGGGCAATCTTTCGTAATTTAGGAATGAGTTTGTGAAATTCTTCTTTTTGAATTACTGTATTTACACCAAACCATCCTTGTTCACTTAGTGGACTAATTGTAGGTTTTTTGAGAGAAGGCATCTGTGTCAAAAGCTTTTTCAGATTTTTTTCTTCAACATTTAGATAAATGTGTAAGAATTTCTTGCCTTGAACTGCACCCCTCATCAAAGTTACTATATCAAAGATTTTTTCACGTTTTATAGGATCTTTTAATGATTTTTTATTTGCAATCAAATGTGCAGTTGAAGTAAGAACCTCATCTACAATTTTGAGTTTATTTTGTTTTAGAGTTGTTCCAGTTTCTGTAACATCCATGATTGCATCAACATCCTCAGGTGGTTTCGCTTCAGTAGCACCGAAGGATAAATGAATTTGAACACTTTTGTTATTTCCCAATCTAACCCAAGGAGTAACAATTAGAGGATCTTTTGAACCATAATATTTTTTGTAAGATTTCGATTGTTTTAGAAATTTTGATGCTGTTGTGAGATATTCAGATGAAATTCTAAGTGTTTTTTTCTTCTTACCATAATCTGCAATCATTTCATCAAGATTTTTGTATTTGTATTTATCAGGAAATGCAATTACTAGTCTAATTTTCCCATATTCTAAATCTAAGATTGGTTCAACATCAGAATTTGTTTCTCCTACCCAATCCTTTCCAGTAATGCCTACATCATACAATCCTTCTGCAACCATTGTCGGAATTTCTTGAGGACGAAGCATTTTGACAACAATACTTGGATCATCTAGATAAACTCGATATGTTCTACTTTTTCGATTTACTTTGGTAAACGATCTTTCTAACAATTTGAAAGTAGCTTCTTCTAAACTTCCTTTTGGAATAGCAAATTTTACTTCAGACATTTTTAATTTTTTCACTTTTTAGCTATATAATCGCATGTTTAAATTTGCTCAAGTAATTCTTTGGCTCTATCAAGTGAAATTTTCTTTTCTTCAATCATTTTTTGAACAATTTCATCAATTTGATCAGGTGTAGCACCTGCAGCAGCAGCTAAATTCCTAGCATGAAGACGCATGTGTCCTTTTTGAATCCCTTCAGTTGAAAGAGCTCTAATTGCACTATAATTTTGAGCCAATCCAGTAGCAGTCATCACACATGCAAGTTCTTGTGCAGATGTTGCTCCTAGAATCTTTGTACACACTTTGGCTACAGGATGAACATTTGCAATTCCACCCACAATTCCTACAGAAAGTGGTATTTCTAAAATCCCAACTAGATTCCCCTCACTATCCTTACTCCATTTACTCAAAGAACGATATTTTCCAGTATGTGCAGCATAAGCATTAGCTGCTGCCTCTATTGCCCTACTATCCTGACCTACTGCATTAGCAACAGCTATTGTTCCATTCATAATACCTTTGTTATGAGTAACGGCTCGATACACATCATTATCAGCAAACTCAAATGCAGAAATAATGTTATCAACTACTTGCTCACCACCTACAGCTTCTTTTTCAAATACTGCTTTTGCTTTCACCATTCGTCTAGTAGAATAATTAGATAATATTCTTAATAATGCTCTTCCACCAGTAATTTTTTCAATTAAAGGGGAGATAGCTTCGCACATAGTATTTGTAACATTTGCACCCATTGCATCACCTACGTCAATAAGTAATTCAACAATTAGCATTTTTCCAGATGGCGTATCAATTTCTTTACATGAAATTTCTTTAGCACCTTTTCCCATTTTAGATAAAGTATTACTTTTTGAATTTGCTAGTTGTATTATTTCCTTTGTAGCATTTTCTATTTCCAATATTGCTGATGAAATATCAACATCTAACATTTGGATTTGACCAATGCTAATAGATTCATCAGCAAATACTTCAAATCCACCTTTAATTCGTGCAACTTTAGCACCCTTTGATGCAGCAGCTATTACGGATGGTTCCTCAATTACCATAGGGACTAAGTAATCCTTACCGTTTATCTTAAAATTTGTAGCAATTCCTAAAGGAAGAGAGAAAGTTCCAATGGCATTTTCAACCATTTTATCGGCTTTATCAAAAGAAATTCCCCCATTATCATTTTTTAAAATTTCTAATTCTTCATTTGAAAGATTTGCAAAATTGGCAACAACATCTAATCTTTCTTGTTTAGATTTTTCAAAAAATTTGGAAATTGATGAATCAGGCATTTTATTTCAATATCCTCAATAGTTTATCATCCATACTATCTGGAAAACCTTTTCCATCTGTATTTGAAGTAATTACATACAGACTACCATCAGGACCTTGTACTACATCACGTACACGTCCTATACCACTAAGAATTGACTTTTGTGAACTCAACCCTTCTTCAAAATCTAATTGGTATAGATTTGCTGCCCTCATGGATGCCATAATAAATGAGGATTCAAAGTCTATGGAATCCCCAGAATAAAACAAGATACCTCCAGGTT
The DNA here is from genome assembly GCF_013407165.1 of Nitrosopumilus oxyclinae. Taxonomy (NCBI): domain Archaea; kingdom Thermoproteati; phylum Nitrososphaerota; class Nitrososphaeria; order Nitrosopumilales; family Nitrosopumilaceae; genus Nitrosopumilus; species Nitrosopumilus oxyclinae. The sequence goes on from NZ_CP026994.1 coordinate 1,393,609, forward strand.
CTATACTTGGATCATAACAAAGAAGGGCATCTTCAAAAATTTTATCACCTGAACATTGTTCCTCAGGCCATCCATAATTTTTCCCTGCTTGAATTAGATTAATTTCATCATTTTTTTCTGGACCAAATTCTGCAACAAAGAAATTTCCATTATCATCCCAAGTCATTCCCTGAGGATTTCTGAATCCTAATGAGTAGACAAGTGAATTAGGAAATGGATTATCATCAGGAATTGTACCATCATCATTTAATCTTAAAATTTTTCCAGATAGAGAATCAAGATCTTGTGGTGAATGAGAAGCATCAGAAATAGTACCTGTACCTACATACAATTTTTCATCTGGACCAAATTTCAAAAAACCTCCATTTGTAAATGAAGAACCAGGAATTTTATCTAAAATAATTTCTGCATTTTGTAATTTGTTCTCTGATTCAGTAATTCTTAAAATCTTATTCCATAAATTATCACCTTCTTCATAGGTCAAAAATACATACATGTAATGATTATTTGAAAAATTTGGATGTAATGCAATCCCCAACAATCCACCATCAAACACATCAGCTCCACGTAATGTAGCTAATGGAGATTCTAACAAAGTGTTATTTTGGATTACTTTAATCATTCCATCTTTTTCAGTAACAAAAATCCTATCATTAGAAACAGCAATAGCTCTTGGCTTATCGAGATTTTTAGCTAAAATAGTTACAAAGTCATTTTCAGAATTAGAATTTGGAAGAGGTAATGGAATTGGATCTGTTGGCGATGTTAAAACTAATGCTGAAAATACAATAGCTACAACAATTGCAGCAACTTGAATTTTTTTATCCATGAAAACATGAGTTCTTCAAATCCTATTAATTACTTTCAAGAATTTGATAAAGCGTATATACGGCTCAACTTCATTTATGTTCAGCGGGGTGGGGAAGCCAGGTCATCCCGGCGGGCTCATAACCCGCAGTTCAGTAGTTCAAATCTACTCCCCGCTACTTATTTTCCATATACACAAAACCATGAAAGAGATTTATCAAATTTTGATGATTTGTTAATCGTTCTAATTCTTTGCAAGGGCCTACTTAGATGCCTATGTGCAGAAATTTTTGGAAGATATAGTTGTTGTTTGATATCTCTTGGAATTTCAGTAGTAATTTTTTTAGAATCTTTTTTTCCACAACGAATACACTGAAACCCTTGATTGATACCTTTAGATTTCATTTTTTTATGGCATTTATTGCATTGTGGATTTGATAGTGTAGTATTCTTTTCTAATGAAACAATATTAATAAATTCAAGATTAATTATTCGAGGGAAATGTTTCGAAGCTTTTCTAACTCCTCCACCAACACTAATTTTATCACCTTTTAACAAATTTGATGCAACTTTAGTCATACCTGTTGGTTTGTAAACAGCACACCAAAATTCATGGTTATTTGAATTAATTTTAAAAAATACATGACCCCCCTTTACAATTTTTGGTGTATTAGATACAATCCCAGAAATTTTTCCAGATGCATATGGTTTCATATTTTCAAAAGTTAATTCATTTTTCAAATGATCACCAGTTCCTTGATTTGATTTGAAGATCATATATCCATCTAATTTTTCAGTTGTTTTGATAATTTTAGTTGCATAAACCAAGGAATCAACATTTTCACCTCTAACGCCATAAAATACAGGGTCTGGACCATGTGGAGTAATTAAGACTCGGCCTTTCTTTGTATCAAAACTGTTAAACGTATTAGGAGAAGTTTTTTCCTGCATTTGTTTTACACTCGCAGTAGAAAGTTTTCTCTCTTTTCCAAATTTTGATTTTTTACGGTAGCTTAAAAGTTCCAATGTGTGATCTTGAAAATCATAACCTATTGCACCTATAGCACCAACTAATCCTTGACCATTTCCTTGGAAATGAATTTCAAGATTATTTTTTTTAGCAAATGTTTTTGCATTGTTTCGATTAATTAATTGCCATAAAGCTAATTTACTAAATTTAGTAAATTCAGATGGGATACTATCACTTTCAAAAAATACCAATCCTGGATTGGCACCATTTTCAGTATCAGAGTATTTTGAAACAAGATTTTTAATTTGTTTTTTAATTTTAGATGGATTTTTTGTCTTTATTTTAAAAGAAACGGCTCCATTTCCCCTAGTTTTCCACGGAATGTTAGGATTAAATCTAATTAATCGTGGAAAATCTAAAAATTCTGTTTTTTGTTTTTGAAGTAAATCAACAATTTTGTAAGCAAGAAATGTAGTACACATTCCTTTAGGTGAATCAGTGTCATCAAATCCAACATTTAGGATAGTTTCCTTTTCCATGACTTTTTTAAATTGATCAGACATTTTTAGTTGTTGTAAGCTTCAGTTGATTTAAATTAATAATATGTTATTCCAAGCTGAATTGATCATAATAGATGAAGCAAGAATTTTCAAAGAAATAGATGAAAAAAAACCAGCATCAGTTTCATTAAATGGTCCAGATGGCATGTTGCCTCAAGTTCAAGATATGGCAATCAAAATTTCAGCAAAATATGATATTCCAGCATATGTGTTAGCAGATACCACATGGGGAACTTGTGATTTGAATACAACAGGTTCAAAAATACTAGGAGCTGAAATTCAATTCAATATCGGACATACAATTAATACAGAATCATTAGAAGAAAATTTAGTTTTAATTGATGCTTTTGATGATGTCGGATTTGATAATGTTGCAGAGCAATGTACAGATCTTTTAAAGGGAAAATTAATTTCACTTGTTACAGACAGTCAACATTTACATCAAATGGATAGAGTTGAAAAAATTTTAACAAAAAACGGAATTAAAGTAAAAATTGGAAAGGGGAAAGGGCAATTAAATGACGGTCAAGTATTTGGTTGTGAATTTTATCCTGCAACAGAACTAAAAAAAGAAGTTGATGCCTATGTATTTTTAGGACAAAGTAATTTTCATGCTGCAGGAATTGCATTATCAACAAATTTGCCAACATTTGTGTTAGATCCTTATTTTAACGAAGTAAGAGAAGTAACAGAATTTGCACGTTCACTAAAAAAGAAAGCATCATTGGCAATATTCAAAGCAGCTGAAGCAAAATCATTTGGGATAATTATCGGATTAAAAGAAGGGCAATTATCAAAAGTGTTTGGTTTAAAATTTAAAAAAGAATTAGAAAAAGAAGGAAAGACAGTTCAGTTATTTGCACTTACAGACATTACAAATGAAAGATTAAACAATCTTAGAGGAATTGATGCATTTATTCAAGTTGCATGTCCAAGAATTTCCACAGATAATCAATTCGACAAGCCAGTATTGTCCACCCCACAGGCTAATGCACTTCTAAAAGTTTTACGAAAAGAAAGTATTGGTGAATATTTAGAAATTCCACATTGGTTATAGCTATAAAATTAATTTTTTAAATCGGACATCATTAGAGAGTTTTTCAAATATTTTTGATTTTTTAGCTTTAATTTTGTATTGTGCTCCTTGAGAGATAGCACGCTCAAGTAAATCTAATGCCTCATCATCTTTGGACAACATAACAAAACTACAAGACTTATCAAATAAAACATCCCCATTTTCAGGATAATCATTTAAAATTTGATTACAGCATTCAATAGATTCATCATAATTTTCCATAGAAAATAAAATTCTCTCTTTATGATACAATGCAATATTATATTTTGAATTATTATCTAAAATACCATTACATATGGATAATGCATCTACAAATTTTCCTTGTTTACGAAATGAAGAAATTTTGTTTACTAGTAGTGAAAGATCATCTGGAGAATTCTGTAAAGCAGCATCATAGCATTTTATTGCATTTTCAAAATCTTTTAGTTTACTGAGAGCATATCCCTTATTGTTAAGCGAGCTTACATGTTTGGGATTATCATCGAGAATTTTATCATAGTATGTAATGGCTTCACGTAATTTACCTGCTAAAAACAATCTATTGGCTTCATCTAAAATTGAATTTGTTCTTGGATCTTCCATATTATTAAGACCTAGGCTTGATTAAGATTTTTCCAAAGAGACCTTTACCTTTAAGCATTTTTGTATGTGCATCAGCAGCTTGCTCTAATGAATATACAGAATCAATAACAGACTTGATCTTGCCTTGTGACATCCAATACAGACCTTGTTCTAATTCAGCTCTAGTACCCTGAGTAGAGCCCAAAATGTTAATGCCTTTAAAGAAAATATGACGTAAATCAGTCTCAGCATCATAACCGGTTGTGGCACCAGTTGTTACAATTGTTCCACCATAATTTAGTAAAGTAAGTTCTTTGTTCCAATGAGAACCACCAATATGTTCAAAAATAACATCAACTCCAGGTACATCTCCTAAAGGTTTGGGAATTTTTTTAGTAATTGATCTTACCTCTTTATGCCAATCTTCTTTTCTATGATCAACGGCATAATCAGCACCAAGCTCCAATAATTTATCTAATTTATCAGGACTAGCAGTAGCAATTACGGTACATCCAAAAAGTTTTGCAATCTGTATTCCATAATTTCCAACTCCAGAACTGCCTCCCATTATCAAAACTATTTGGCCTGGTTGAATTTTTGCTCTACCTACCAACATATGCCACGAAGTTAACAAAGTCATTGATGCAGCAGCAGCTTGATCATATGAAACACCTTCCGGAATTTTTACAACATTAACTTCTGGAAGATGTGTAAATTCACAGTAACCTCCCCATAGTGGTCCTGTCTCAAAACCCCAAATAGTTCGTTTTTTACAATCAAATTCTCGTCCAGATGTACATAGTTTACAAACCCTACATGACATATTTCCATGTGAGACGACCCTATCACCAACTTTAATATTTTTAACATCACTACCAATAGCTGTTACTTCACCAGCAGCATCAGTTCCAGAAATATGAGGTAATGGAATTGCTAATGGTTTCCCTCTCATACCCCAGATATCATCGTAGTTGAGAGCAGCCGTTTCTACTTTAATTATGACCTCATTAGATTTCGGTTCAGGTATAGGAATATCTTTAATTTTTAAGATTTTAGAAAAATCATCATCAACAGAATATTGATCATATACTAGAGCTTTCATGATTTTTGTCTAATTTTTGAAGATATATGATTTATCAAGATCCATTAAACCACAAACAATTATAATCATAAATACAGAATTCTCAATATGTCTGAAAATGCAATATTTCCAGGAGACAAAATAGCATCTATTGAAGAATATGAGGCAGGAAATAATGCTTTTGACGATGGAGACATGGTTAGAGCAGCAACTATTGGAGAAAAAGATATTGACAAGGCATCACGAACTGTAAATGTAAAACACCCAAAACTTTTATCGATTCCAAAGGTAGGAGACATCATTATTGGAACAGTAGCAGCAGTCATGTCATCTATGATTGCAGTTTCAATTGATTACATTAATGGAAAACCTACAACATCAAAAGTTGAATGTATTTGTGGAACACGAAATTTAAGAATAAGAAATGTTGCATTAGTTAATGATATAGTTACATTAAAAATTCTAAATCATCTTAATGGAACTATTCACGCATCTATTAGTGAACCAAATTTAGGAATTTTATTTACAAAATGTAGAAAATGTGGTGGAAAAGTTATTCCAATGCGTGATGCAATAAAATGTACAGATTGTGCATGGATTGATGAGAGAAAACTTTCTGCAAACTTTGGAAATAGTGACTTCGTAAATTTAAGAGATTAAGAAATGATTCATGTTTCGTTCCAAGGTGAACGAGGTGCTTATAGTGAAGCTGCAGCAAGATCATTTTTTAATGAAAAAATTCAAACCGTACCTCAAACTACATTTGCAGAAGTGTTAGAAAGTACATCAAATGATAAAACACAATATTCAGTTTTACCAGTAGAGAATTCTATAGAAGGAAGTGTAGGTGAAAGTTATGATTTATTGTATTTAACATCTCTAAATGCAACAGGTGAAATTTATCACAGAATAGAACATTGTTTAATTGGAACCGGCAATATTGATCAAATAGATACAGTTTATTCACACCCTCAAGCTTTAGGTCAATGTAGGAAATTCATTGAAGAGCACAACATGAAAAAAATTCCAGCATACGATACTGCTGGAAGCGTAAAAATGATTAAAGAATTAAACAAAGATAACTGTGCATGTATTGCAAGTAAGGATGCAGCAGAAATCTACAACATGCCTATAATTTTAGAAAATATTGCAAATAATCTCAATAACTATACAAGATTTTTAATTCTGTCAAAAAAAAATAATTCTGAAACAAGAAATGATAAGACATCAATAATCTTTTCAATAAAACATGAACCTGGTTCTTTATTTAGAATAATAGAGAATTTCCATAAAAATAACGTCAATCTAACAAAAATTGAATCCAGACCAACCAAAGCAAACACTTGGGAGTACAATTTTTACGTGGATTTTGAAGGGCATCAAACTAATTCTAAAATTTCAAAAATGCTAGATTCAATAAAACAAGATACATTATTTATGAAAATTTTAGGATCTTATCCTTCTGCAAAACTAAACTAAAATCCTTTAGGCTTTCTTAGTGTGAACCCCATACTAAATCCAATGATAACCATACCTGATGTAATCACCATTAAATCATATGTGAACCAAATTGGATCAGAACTTCGAATTAATTCTCCAGTGACATGTAATTCGGAATCACCAGTGTTTTGAATCTTAATTCTTGTTTCACCATCTTCTAGATGAACCCAATCTAATTTTAATTCATTTTTATACGAACTGAGTGGAATTTGTAATCCTGTTGCAGGACTTGCAAGTTGTAGATCAAATGCTTCCCCTACAATCATCATATGCTGTGGGGTATGATTAGGAGCAGGAATTGTATATGACATTGAATCACCTATGGCCACTGTATAATCTTCATAAACCGTAAGTGGTCCAATATGTGTAAGTAAAGAATATCCGCCAATTGCAATAATTGCACCGCCAACTACTAATCCAATTATTGTTCTTTTAGAAAGCATGATGAAATTATTCTATATGCTGTTTAAAAAATTATCTACATCAAAGAAACATCATGAGGCTGACTCTCTGCAAATCCTGCTCTTGACATTTTGATAAATTCTGCATTCTCTTGCATTTGTGGAATTGTATGTGCACCACAATAGCTCAAACCAGAACGGACACCACCAGTTAGTTGTTTTAGAATATCAGTTACAGTTCCTTTGTATGGAACCATTGCTTCAACTCCTTCTGCAACATAATCATTTAAATCATCATCAAGTGATATTGAACCTGTTTCTTTAGATTTTCTACCAATAGATGCAGCTAGTGATGCCATACCACGATAAACTTTGAATCGTTTTCCATTTTTAGTTAAAACTGTACCAGGAGATTCATCAGTTCCTCCAAGCATACTGCCAACCATTACTGTTGAGGCACCAGAAGCTAATGCCTTTGTTGCATCACCAGAAGTTCTTGTCCCTCCATCAGAAATTATTGGAATTCCATGATCCTTTCCAACTTTAGCACAATCCATTACTGCAGTTAGTTGTGGAACTCCAGAGCCTGTAATTACTCTAGTAATACAAATTGAACCAGAACCTACACCCACCTTGACAGCATCTACACCTGCTTTAATCAAATCTTCAGCTCCTTGAGCAGTTGCAATATTTCCTGCAATTAATTCACAGTTAGGAAATGCTTTTTTGATGTTACGAATTGTACTGATTGCATTTTCACTATGTCCATGTGCAATATCGACAACAAGTACATCCACACCTGCTTCTAAAAGAGATTCACTTCTTTCTAAAAAGTCACCCTTAACTCCAACTGCAGCACCAACTAGTGGTCTACCTTTCTTATCTTTAGATGCATTTGGAAAATCTGCATTGTTTGTAATATCTTTACTTGTAATCAAACCTTTGATAAACCCAGAGTCATCAACAATAGGTAATTTTTCAATTCTATGTTTATGCAAAATTGCTTTAGATTCATCTAATGTAACTCCGAGTTTTGCAGTTACAACGTCTTTTGTCATCACATCTTGAATTTTACTGGTTTTATTTGCAAATAGTAAATCCCTTTCAGTCACTATTCCAATTAATTTTGAACTAGAATCAACAACCAAAAGACCTGAAATTTCTTTATCAAGTGCATAATCTAAAGCATTTTCAACGGATTTATCTGTAGAGATTGAATATGGATTTTCAATCATCACACTGCCTGATCTTTTAACTTTGAGAACTTCACTTGCTTGTTCTTCAATGGTCAAAAATCTATGAATAATTCCAATTCCTCCAGCCCGAGCCATGGCACTTGCCATAGAAGATTCAGTTACAGTATCCATATTTGCACTAACAAAAGGAATGTTTATTGTAATATTTCGAGATAATTTGGTAGATAGATCGGTCTGACTTCTACTTGTAATATCTGAATATTTGGGTACAAGAAGAACGTCGTCAAATGTTAATCCTTCTTTGAATTCCAATGAAACCTTGTTAAGAAAGTAAAATATTGATTATAAGCCTTTGTGTTATTTTGATAATTTAGAAGCGATCGTTACGGCATCTTTAGTTGCCTGAACATTGTGAGTACGAATAATATCAGCACCATTCATAACAGATACTACTTCTGCAGAAAGCGAGCCAAATAATCGATCATTTGGGTTCTCTTTTCCCAAAATTTTCCCTATGAATGATTTGTTTGAAACAGAGATAAGGATTGGATAATTTTTTGTGATGAGATTTAGATTTTGTAAAACGTGTAGATCTCTTTCTAACCAATCTGATTTAATTTTTGTAAAAAATGGTCCCTTTCCAGTTTTTCTAAAAAACCCAATAGCAGGATCTAATACAATTTGTTCTGAAGGAACATGTGATTTTTTTGCCATCTTTATGCTATCTTGAAGTAATTTTTTTGTAGTTGTTATAGGATTTCCAGAAACAAATTTTTGACTATATGCACATAAAATTAGAGATGGATTGTATTTAGAAATTACACCTTGCATATTTTTATCATATTTTAATCCAGAAATATCATTAATAATTTCAACTCCACATTCTAAAGCATCTTTTGCAACTGTTGCTCTACAAGTATCCACAGATATTGGAAGATTTGTAGAATTTTGAATAATTTTAATTGCATTTTGAATTCTTTTTGATTCTATTTTTTCTGAAACCGATGTTGACAGATATGGTGCAGTAGACATCCCTCCAACATCAATAAAATCTGCTCCTTGATCCTCCATTAGTTTAGCAGTATTTTTTATCACAGTTTTACTAGTATTAACAGACTTTTTGTAAAATGATTCAGGACTAGTGTTCATAATTCCCATTATTCGGACTGGATTCTTTCCACCCACACCTATATTCCCAATTTTTGCCACATGGTTTATCAAATCTAATACAATTTGAGTGATATGATGATTTTAGGTTGGAAAAAGAGGTACAAGGAGATTTTAAATGAATTCAAGTACGCTGAAAAAGAGGACAAAGAATCAGCTATTATTTTAAATTCAATTTTAAAAAAAACTAATGTTAACAAAAAAATCATCAATTTAATCAAAGGAAAAACAGTTTTGGTGATTGGTTCTGGACCGTCTTTAGCATCAGCCATTCCAAAATTAAAAAATTATAAAAAAATAGTAAAAATTGCTGCGGATAGTTCAATAAAACCACTTGTGGCAAATGGTATCATACCAGATATCATTGTAACAGATTTAGATGGAGATGTAAAAACACTTGAAAAAATTGGAAAAACTAAATGTGTTTTTGTTGTACATGCACATGGGGACAATATTGAAAAATTGGAATTTGTAAAAAAATTTAAAAATTGTATTGGAACAACACAGTCTACACCTTTTGATAAAATAGAAAATTATGGTGGTTTTACAGATGGAGATAGAGGAGTTTTTCTAGCAAACCATTTTCAAGCTAAAAAAATTATTTTGATGGGAATGGATTTTGGAGATCAAATTGGAAAATATTCAGAAACCAAAAGATCAGATAGAAAAAGAAAATTGATGAAATTGAAAAGAGGTGAATCTCTTTTGAAATGGCTATCATCGTTTACAAAGGCAGAATTGTTTACCACATCAAAGGCAATTGAAGGATTTAAAAAAATATCATACAAAGAACTGGATATTATAATTACCTAGAATGCATTTAATACCCATTCCACATTAATCAAATTATGAAATTCTCAGAGGAGCAAGTAAAAGAAATTGTTGCTTTAAAGGAGAGTTTGATTGAGCAAATTGACAAACATCAGGAAGGGATAGAGGCGTTAGAAAAAAATATTACAGTTTTAGACTCGTTTCTAAAAGACTCGAGTTTTACAAAGGCATCTCAATTAGAAATAAAAAAAGAGATAAAATCTGAAATCATAGAAAAAAAAGAGATAAAATCAAAATCTGAAATCATAGAAAAATCAGTAGAAAATTCAATTCCAATTAAAAGAGTCAACGATGGTAAGATTATCGCTAACGCTTTTGTTACAGCAGATCAGGTCTCCATAGTTTTAGATAATGAGATTATAATTAATGCAGACACTCCACCTTTCAAATCATTCTTTTTAGATAGAATAATTGGTGAAATGAAAAAGAAAGATGTCGTTGAAGCAGAAAATGGAAAAATTCAGAAAGAATCAGTGATTGATTACATTGTTAATAAAAATGGGGCAGATATTAGAGAAATTATCATTAAAAATTATAGACAAAAAGAAAGAGTGAACGAGTTAATTAACACAGCAGGATGGTCATTAACTAGAATGCTTGAGAATGTAAATAAGTGATAATATGGACAAAATTGTAGTTTTAGATTTTGGATCTCAGTACAGTCATTTGATTTGTAGAAGGATTAGAGAATTTTCAGTTTATGCAGAACTTGTTCCATATGATATTAGTTATGAGGAATTACAAAAACTAAATCCTACAGGGATAATTTTTTCTGGGGGTCCATCAAGTGTTTATAATTCAGATGCACCAATTCCAGAAAATAAAATTTTTGATATGAATTTACCACTTCTTGGAATTTGTTATGGACATCAATTAATTGTTAATAAATTTGGAGGTAAAGTGAAAAGAGCAAACAAAGAATATGGTTCATCATTACTAACAATTGATAGTGATAAAGATCTTCTAAACGGAGTTGGAGAATCAGTGAGGGCATGGATGAGTCACGGAGATGAAGCAGAACAAATTCCTGAAGGTTTCAAAGTTATTGGGCATACTGAAAATGCAAAAGCAGCGGCGATTGCATCTGAAGAAAAATCAATTTATGGCATTCAATTTCATCCAGAAGTAGTACATACAGAACAAGGTACAGAAATTCTAAAAAATTTTGTTTTAAAGGTTTGTGGTGCAAAACAAGATTGGACCATGGAGGGGTTTATCGATACAGCTGTTGAGAAAATTGCAAAGATAGATGGAAATGTACTTTGTGGAGTAAGTGGAGGTATTGACTCTACTGTTGTTGCATTATTAATTCACAAAGCAATAGGTGATAGACTAAAATGTGTTTTTGTAAATAATGGATTGTTACGATTAAACGAAGAAAAAGAGATAGAGGACATGTTTAAAGATAATTTCAAAGTAGATTTTACTTCAATTAATGCTGCTGAACAATTTCTTGGGAAACTCAAAGGAGTGGAAGATCCCGAAAAGAAACGAATGATCGTAGGAGAAGAATTTATTCATGTTTTTACGGATTTTGCTAAAAACAGTGGTCCTTTCAAATGGTTAGCTCAAGGTACATTGTATCCAGATGTAATTGAAAGCGGAGTATCAAAAGGGCCTGCATCAGTAATCAAATCTCATCATAATGTTGGAGGATTACCTGATTGGCTTAATTTAGAAATTTTAGAGCCATTAAGAGAATTGTATAAAGACGAAGTAAGAAAAATTGCTAAAATTCTTGAAGTTCCAGAAAAACTTTTCATGAGACATCCATTTCCAGGTCCAGGATTATCAGTTAGAATAATTGGAGAAGTAACTCCAACAAAACTCGAAATTTGTAAAGTTGCAAGTAAGATTGTAGAAGAAGAATTGATGACTGTAGGTTTGTATGAAAAAGTATGGCAGGCATATGCTGCAGTAGGGGATGATAGAGCAGTTGGAGTTGTGGGAGATGAGCGTAGATATGGAAATATTGTTATGATCAGAGTTGTAGATTCAGTTGATGCAATGACTGCAGATTGGACAAGATTACCACATGGATTATTAGAAAAGATGAGTAATAGAATAACAAATGAGATTGAAGATGTTACTTGGGTTACGTATACCATTTCAAGTAAACCACCTGCAACAATAGAGCCCCAATAGTGATTAAAATGGAATACGAAAAAATCTGTGATGAAATTTTAGAATGTGATAAAGATATTCGATATGTTGGGATATACGATTACGGAGAGCTTTACGATAAAATGAAACCAGGGCTTAAAAGTCATTTATCAAGGGAAGAGACTGAAATGTCCTTATCTCAAGCAGTGTATCGCTGGTCTACACGTAAAAAGACTGCAGATAAAATTGGAAAACCAATTTATGCATTAGCAAAATATGAGAAAATTTATCGAGTAACAGTTCCAATTGGCGGTGCAGGGTTAATTTTGATTAGTATTGAATTGAATGCGGATGTAAATATGATTGCAGAAAAAATTATAACAATTAAAAATAAACATTCTTCATAATCTGTGATTGATATGGATTTTCATGTTTTTGACTCTTATGTAAAAGCAAAAGATGGGCATACAATGCATTTTGATGTTGTTACAGATACAAGTGATTTAGAAAAAGCAATTTCCTATGCTAAAGAATGGCTAAAATCTATTGGTGAAGAATCATCAACAGTTACTGCAAATGAATGTAAATTTTGTCATACTCAATCAGTACCAGAAGATATGGAAATTGAAATAATGACTATTGGATATTCTATTTCAAAGATGGAAGGATGTCCGAACTAATCCACATCAATAATTTCTTCTGAAATTAAATATTGTATAGCAGATAATAGATCATTTTCTGAAATTGTTTCATCTGCATACCATACAAATATGTCATGAACCCATGCAGGGATTTTAGATTGTTCTGAAGTTTCAATTTGTAATGATTCAACTTCAGTTTCAACTTCAGGTTGTGATTCCTCAATATTTTGAGTTACTATTACTGGCTTGCTAGATTGAATTATAGAGAATGTTGAAGATATAGATGTCGGACCAGATTCAGAAAAAATCCTCAATCCATAATCACCAACAACATTTGTTTCATCGTCATCAGGATCAAGGTAATGTAATATCTGAACCCCGTATAGATCATCGTCTATGACTTTGGGAAGAATTTCAGTAGATTTTATAATATCTCCATCACTTAATCGTGATATTTCCATAAAGTGATAACCATGTTGTGGATCATAATTTTGAATTTCAATGTTAGCTCTAATCATTTGTGGAGTTTTATCTAAATCAATTACATTTCCAGAAAGAAAATCTATAGTGATAATTGGAATCTCTTCTAGTCCATAAATAGAATTTACTTGAAATAGCAGTAGTATTGAAAAAAATCCAATCATTATTTTTGAAATCAATTTTTATCTATAATTTATCAAATTTGATGGGTTATATCTATAATAGACAATTTTTTTAACAAACAGATTCCAATTTGGAAATATTAGTCAAGCATACATGCACCAAAAACACCTGCTGAATCTCCTAATTTATTTTTCAAAATAGGCGTATCAACCAAATCAGAAAAGACTTGATTGTAAATCAATTTTTTTCCTTCAGTATACAAAAAATCAATGTTTGATAAACCACCTCCTAAAACAATTGCATCAGGATCCAAAATATCAATAACATTTGCAAGGCCATACCCCAAATTTTCTAGAAATTCATTTTTCCATTTATCCCAATGTTCATTGTCTATACTGGTAAGTATTTCAGGAAGATGCTGATGCTTTCCTGTTAGTTGAGTCCAATGCTTTTCCAGTGATGGACCGCTAATGTAAGTCTCTACGCACCCAGTCTTTCCACAATAGCATGAATTTCCATTTCGATGTAATGTATGATGACCCCACTCACCTCCAATGTTAGTTCTTCCAGAATAGAGTTTTTTATTAATCACTATTCCTCCACCGACACCAGTTCCTAGTATAACACCAAAAACTAAATCAAAATCTACAGCAATCCCCAAAGTTGCTTCAGCCAATGCAAAACAATTGGCATCATTTTCCATAGAAATTTTTTTATCAAGTTTATTTTCTAAATCTTCTTTTAGTGATTTTCCAATCAAACATTGCGTGTTACTATTTTTAATCAATCCAGTTTGTTTAGAAATTGCACCAGGAGTACAAATTCCTAATGAATAATCAGATATGTTTTCAGATATGTCCATCACTAAAGATGAAATAGAGTCTAGAATTTTTCGATAATCATTTTGCGGTGTAGGAATTCTTTTTCTTTTAATTACATTGAAATTTTGATCTAACAGAACTGCTTCAATTTTGGTGCCACCTAAATCAACACCAAGTTTGTACATAAATTATTTATAGAAATTAAAACGCTTAAGCTTAACTAAAATTTTACCCCATTCCGCCAGGGGCACCGGATATTGCAATAACATCATCAATTCTAAGTATCATACATGCAGCTTCAGTTGCAGATTTAATTATCTGTTCTTTAACTACAATTGGTTCTACAACGTTGATTGCCATCATATCTGCTATCTTCATATTTCTAGCATCAATTCCAGTCCATTTTTGACCTTGATTTTGTTTTGCTCTAAGATTAGCCATTGTATCAATTGGATCCATTCCTGCATTTTCAGCGATAGTAAGTGGAATTGTTTCTAATGCTTCTGCATATTTTTTAATTGCAAGTTGTTCTCTTCCATCAAAATTATCAGCCCAGTCTTTGAGTAGGGATGCTGCAAATGCTTCAGGTGCACCACCACCAGCTACAATTGCTGGTTTTTCAATTACATCTTTTACAACCATCAAAGAATCATGAATTGAACGATCAACTTCATCAATTACTCTTTGAGTTCCACCACGGATTAACATTGTAACTGATTGTGGATGTTTACATCCTTCAATGAAGACCCATTTATCAGATTCAACTTTCTTTTGATGAGCTAAATCTGCAATACCAAGATCATTTTCTGAAAGATCATCAATATTACTAATTACACGTCCTCCTGTTGCTTTTGCAAGTTTAATCATATCACTTTCTTTAACACGACGAACTGCCATAATTCCATATTTTGCCAGATAGTGTTGTGAAATATCATCAATTCCTTTTTGACAAATTAATACATTAGCTCCTACATCATGCAGTTTGTCAACCATAGCTTTCAACATTCGGTTTTCTTCTTCTAAGAACATCTGCATTTGAGTTGGGTCAGTAATTCTAATTTCTGCACTTAATTCAGTTTTTTCAATTTCTAATGCTGAATTAAGTAATGCAATTTTTGCATGTTCAATTTTTGTAGGCATTCCACTATGAACAATTTCTTTATCTAAAACAATTCCTTTGATAATTTGTGTATCATCAATTGAACCACCAGCTTTCTTTTCTACTTTAATATTTTCAAGGTCAACAGTAAAAGTATCACCTTTCTTTGTTGCAATACTTAGAATAGCATCAACTATAATTTTAGAAAGGAATGTACTATCTTCAGAGATTAATTTTGATTGCATACTAGTTGTAGCGATTTTTAATAGTGATGCTCGATCATCAGGCTGGATTTTTTTTGCCATGTCTGAGTAAATTTCAAGGGTTTTATCAGCTGCTGCTTGATATCCATCAATAATAGTTGAAGAATGAACATCTTTGTTTAGAAGATCTTCTGCTCTAGCCAATAATGCACCTCCAAAAATTACAGAAGATGTTGTACCATCTCCTACTTCATTATCAACAGTTTTAGAAATTTCAACCATCATTTTGGCTGCAGGATGCTGAACATCAATTTCTTTTAGAATTGTAGCACCATCATTTGTAATTGTAACATCACCTAAGGAATCAACTAACATTTTATCAAGACCTCTTGGTCCAAGACTGCTTCTAACTAATTGTGCAACTAATTTTGCTGCTGCGATATTATTTTGTTGAGCATCTTTGCCTTTTTGCTGTAATGCGCTCTCTTTGAGAACTAAAACAGGTCCATTTGGTCCTTGTTGAATTGATGCCATTTAGATTCAGCTTCAATCCACTGAATCCCCCTTTTTAACATTACTTAGTAGATCGGTGAAATGTAACTACGTTTTTTCACATCGACAATTCCACCACAAAGAATTCGAACAGATGGAAGAGCCAAGAATGGTAAGAATAATGGAATCAAATGTGGTCTAGAAAATTTAGAACCTGAATCTACAATAGTATTATTGATTTTTTCAAAATTGGATGAAACTTTTTCAAAAGAATCTGTGGAGATAATACCACCAAACTGTAAAGGTAATGAAGCAGTAATCTTTCCAGATTTTACTACAACAAGTCCACCTTGATTTTTGATGAGATGATTTGATGCAATTGCCATATCAGAATCATTTGAACCAATTACGATCATGTCATTTTCATGAAAACTCCATGTTGAAGCAAAAGCACCAATGTCTGCACCAAAATTTTCAAGAAATCCTATAGAATGTTTACCAGTTCCATGAATTCTATCAAAGGCTGCAACTTTCCAAATATCTGAATCTAATGAGGCAGAAACATGCCCATCTTTAGTATGAAGTTCAGCAGAACCTAACTTTGTAATAATTTCAGTTTGCATATAGATAGTATTTGCAATTACATCTTTCTTTTTTGATTTTATTGCAAAGTCATTTTTAGAGAAATTTTTCAGTTTTACAGTTTTTTTAATCCAAGGTGAAATCATTTGTTTTTTAATCGGGGCAACTATTTGTCCATTTGACACAACCAGTTTACCTCCGATATAGACTCTGTTGGGTTTGAATGATTTTAAATCATCAAAAACTAGAATGTCTGCTAATTTACCAGGAGCTATACCACCCAGATCTTTTCCCATATTATAATAATCAAAATTATTCTTTGATGCCATGGTAACTGCATCTATTGGTTTTAGGCCAAGGTTGATTGATTCTCGAATACAATGATCTATATGGCCAAATTCAGATATATCTAGAGGATCAAGACCATCTGAACAAAACATTAATCGATTAAGATATGTCCCATGAGACAAAACATATGGAATTATTTCCTTTAAATCGCGTCTAATTGAACCCTCTCTAATCATTATCCACATTCCAAGACGTAGTCTTTCTAAAACTTGATCAAAATTAATTGGTTCATGACAAGATAGAATTCCAGATGAGACATATGCATTAAGTTTTTTCTCACTTGCTCCAGCAGTATGTCCATTAATTATGCAATCACATTCCAACATCGATGAAAGTGATTTCATTGTTTTTGGATCACGCGAAGTAACTTTTGTCCAAGAAAAAACTTCTCCCAATCCAAGTACATGTGGATGTTTGATAGCAGTTTTTTCTTGTGATAATGATAACGATTTACTACTACTAAATTTTGCATCTACTGGAAGACCGCCTGGAACTACTTGAAAAATTCGGATTGGGAGATTCTCACCAAGTTTTAAAAATTCTTGAAAACCTCGATATCCCCCTACACTAACGATATCGATAGGATCAGAAAATAGAGATGTTACACCACAGAGTAAAGCCTTTTTTGCAAATTCAGATGGCAAGACAAATTGATCAATATGTAAATGAGGATCTGCAAAACCAGGACTAACATATTTTCCTTTTACATCAATTGTAATAGTTTTTGGACCAACTGTATGTGTAGCGTCTGGTCCAACGTACGCTATTCTATCTTTAATAATTGCAATCTGAATCTCTGGAATAATTTCCCGAGTATAGACTGACATTAAATTACAATTTTTTAAAACCAGATCGGCTTTCTTATCACCCATTGCTACAGAGTTAAGAGACAAGATCGAATTTGCTAGGCTCGAATTCACTTCTTTTAATTGGAATTTGCGCCTATTATAGATTCAATGTATAAATTACGGTTGAAGAGGTTTTTGTGATATGAACATTCCTAAGGTGATCAGAAAGTATTGTGCAAAATGTAATGCACATACTGAACAAAAGATCTCCATTTACAAGGCTGGAAAAAGACGTGGTTCTGCTGCTGGTGAACGCCGACATGCAGAGCGTAAAAAAGGATATGGTGGACAAAAATTCCCAAAATTAGCAAAACCAGCCAAAGTTACAAAGAAAGTTACTCCTATTATGACATGTACTGTATGTAAAAAGAAATACAATAAAAAAGGCGTTAGAATTAAGAAATTTGAGTTGATAGCAGCATGAAGAAAGATCATATTGAAATTCCAAAGCCATCTAGTAAGTTTCAAAAAGTCAATTGCAATGAATGCGGTGAACTACAAGTAGTTTATTCACATGCATCAACTAAAGTAGCATGTAATTCCTGTGGAAATACTATTTCAGAACCAACTGGATCTAAAGCACAAATCAATGGTAAAATCTCAGGCAGTGCCGAGTAAATCATAATCCTTTTTAGAATTTAGATTAAATGCAATTCTCTTATCATCAATTATGATATAATTTTCATCTAAATTTTCTAAAGAAGAGACTTTTTCGGAATTTACCAAAGAAATTCCAGTGTAATGACATGTTTGACCATCAAAATTAACAGAGAAATCAGATTCTAAACCAAGAGCGGTTAAGAATTTGTTAGTTACAAGAATACTAGTCCAAATTTTTTTAGGATCAAATTGATTAGTGATTTTTTTGATTATTTCTTCATCAAGTAAAGGTAAATCACCGGAAATTACTAACACATGATCATTGATTGTTCTTAATGTGGAATTTAGATCTTCTACATAACCAATTCCTGATGTATCAAAAGTTTCAATGTTATTTTCTTCGAGTAATTTTTTTGTCTTAGGGGAATTACAACTAGTAACGGCTAGAATTTTTGAAAAAGAATTTGAGTTTTTTAATGAATGAACAACATGTAGAATTACAGGTTTTTTAAATTTGAGTAATAGTTTTTCATCATCTAAATTCATTCTAGTACCTTTGCCGCCAGCCATTACAAGACAGATCATATTGAAACAAACACCATCAAAGAAGCTAATCGAGTGAATTCATTGGTGGCTCCTAGCACATCACCAGTAACACCACCAAAACTACGAGTGGATAAAGCCAGGAGAAACATTGTCAAAACAATAGTTACACCAAGCATTATCAATCCTGTTGTTTCACCAATTACAATTACAGGAATAAGCATTATGAGAAATGCTGCTGTGAGTTTTTTCTTATCTTTCATGAATTCAACAAAAGGAGAATTTGATCCTAATGAAGCTGATTTGCCCAAACTAGCCATCAAAACCATTGAAAATTTTGCCAAAATTTCACTAATCAAAATTGCCTTAAACAAATCAAATCCACTTGTAAGAGAAATAGTAATTATCAAACCAATGAGATACAATACAATTGTAACAATTCCTGCCGAACCTGTAGAAAGATCCTTCATTGCTTTGAGTTTTTTATCTTTTGATCCTTTCACCATCAATCCATCTGCAAAATCAGCTAAACCATCGGCATGATGTATACCTGTAACTATTGCAATAGATGCAACAACTAACAAACTAACCAACAATGGTTCCAAAAAGAAAGATAGTCCAAAACCTAATGAACCAATTAAAAGTCCAATAGCTATTCCAACTATAGGAAACATGAACATGTATTTTGCAATAGTATCTAACGAAGCATTTGTTGATGGGAATATTGTTAAAAATGAAAAAACAGATCCAATTTCTTTAAACAAGTACCCACCATCCTACAATAGACAAAATAAAAATTATTGGAATAGATACAATTCCAAAAAAGAGTACAGAGGTAAGTTTCATAATAGAAATTGCAGAATGTACATCCTCTTTTGTTAGAATTATTTCACCATCGCCTAATTTGTAATGATTAATTTTTTCAAATTTTGTTTCTAAAGCTCCAGCTAAAGCAGCCATAGGATATCCAGCATTAGGACTTTCAGTTTTTTTACCATCTCTGATCATTATTTTGTAAGACTCTCTCCAATTATTTTGTAAAATTGCAGCAGAAATTATCATTATAATCCCTGTCAGTCTAGATGGAATATAATTTAGAATACTGTCACAAGTTGCTGCAAACCAACCAACATTTTTAAAAATATCAGTTTTGTATCCAACCATAGAATCTGCGGTGTTAATTATACGATATACAAATGCTCCAGGCAATCCAAGAAGAGCATAATAAAATAATGGCCCAGTGATTCCATCGACGGTATTTTCACTAATACTCTCAAGTACACCTGAAAGTACATGATTTTTGTCTAAATTTTTGGTATTACGCTTAACAATCATAGATAAGTGAATTCTTGCCAAATCAAGATTATCCTCATCTAAGGATTCTATAACAGATTTTGCATGTTTTTCCATTCCACGAATAGCAATTGTAGTTTTTAATAACAATCCACCAACAATTACAAAAACAATCAGTGATAGATAATCAATAGTTATCAACGAAATTCCAATATTCAAAACAAAAAGTAGTAGAATTACTAAACCAGAAGTAATAGTAACAACACAGACACCTCCAAATTTTTCTATCACAGGATGTTCATTTTTTGCCATAGGAGTAAGTTTAGCAATCAAAGTTCCAATCCAAGCTGTAGGATGATATTTATTTTTAGGATCTCCAAACTTCAAATCAAGTAAAATTGCAAAACCAATTACAAAAATAGATTCAATAATCATTTCAACATCTTCTCAATAGATTGTATATCAAGATTAGATTCTACAGTTTTTGCCAATTTATTTAATTCATTGTCAATTTTTGAAATATTTCTCTTAGTCCATTGAATATCTTTAGGAGTGGCATTAAGTGAATCTTCTTCAGGTAGGTCTAATGGGATTAATGGAATAGTGCCTACAACAGGTATTTTTGTAATATTTTTGAGTTTTTTAAATCCAGGTTTTAATACGTCTAAATCTCCTCTGAATTTGTTAAAGATGAAACCTTTTACAAGTTTTTGATATTTTTTTTCAATTAAAGCCATGGTTCCAACTAGACTTGCAAAAGAACCACCTTTGTCAATATCTGAAACCAATAAAACAGATGCATTAGCTTTTTGAGCAATCCTCATGTTTGCAATATCAAATTTTTGTAAATTAATTTCAGCTGGAGAACCTGCACCTTCTAAAATAACTAAATCATAGTTTTTCTGCAATATTTTAAGAGATTTAACTGCAACATCAATTCCTTTTTGATTTACAAATTTTTCATAATATTCTTTTGCGTGCATTTTCTTGTATCGTTTTCCATTTAGATATACAATACTGTTGTAGTTTCCTATTGGTTTTAGTAAAATTGGATTTAGATCAGGAGTAATTTCGCATCTAGAACCAATAGCCTGAATTGCTTGAGCACGAGAAATCTCAAATTCAGGCGTAACATATGCAAAATTTGACATATTTTGAGATTTGAAAGGTGCAACACGGTAACCTTTATCAGAAAAAATTCTGCAAAGCGCTGCCACCAACGTTGTTTTTCCTGCTCCAGAAGAAGTTCCTTGAATCATCAAAGATTTCATTTTATTTTCTCCAATACATTTACAAGTTTTAAATTGTCTTTATGGGCTTTAACAGCAATTCTAATATGATGGTTATCTAATCCTCTAAAATTTTTACAATCTCTGATCAAAATTTTGTGTTCGAGTAATTTCTTTTGTAATTCGGTCGAATTTTTTTTTGTTTTAATTAAAATGAAATTAGTTGAAGAGTCATCACAATCAAATCCTTTTAATTTATTTATTTTATTTCTTAAAAAGATTAATTCTTTTTCAATAATAGAATTAGATTTAACAAGATGAGATTTATTTTTAAGGGCAGTATTTGCTGCATCTTGAGCTAACGAATTTACGCTCCACGGTATTTGTATTTTTTTTAAAACGTTAATGATTTCTTTTGAGCCTGCTGCATATCCAATACGGATTCCAGGTAATGCAAATGATTTAGTTAACGAACGTAAAACAAAAAGATTTTTGTGATTTTTAACATATGATATAATCGATTCATTTGATGCTGGAACCATTTCTATAAAACATTCATCTAAAAATACAATTGTAGATAATTTTTTTGCTTTTTTAATTATTTGTAGTAATTCTTTTTTTGATAATAATTGTCCTGTTGGATTATTTGGATTACAGATGAATACACACCCATTTTTTGGAATTTTTGAAATGAATACATCAAGATTTTTAGATAAATTCATTGTTTTAAAATAAGAAATTTGACATTCATTGAGTTTAGCTACTGCTTCATATTCTTGAAAAGTTGGAATTGGGATCAACACTTTAGTTTTTTTAGATAAAAATGCAAAACAGAAATTATAAAGAATTTCAATTGCACCATTCCCAACTATCAGATTTGATTTTTCTAATTTTGTATATTTTTTTAGGCTTGAAATCACCGTTGATGAACTAGAATCTGGATAGTGTTTGATATTTTCAATATTTTTTTTAAGAGATTTTTTTACAGTAAATGGAGTACCTGCAGGCGATACATTTGAACTAAAATCGATGATTTTTGAATCAATGCTTTGTGAAGAATTTCGTCCCCCATGAAGTACTGGTATATGATTAATGATCGAGGGTTTTGTTCGTATTTTCACAGTTCCAAATAGAATTAGTCGATTTAGTATGTTTGGGTAATACAGAAAACGATTATTAGTTGAAACCGATCAATATTCAAAATATGAGTAAAAAAAGAGTGGCAATTATTGGGGTTACAGGTTCTGTGGGTCAGGAATTTGTTCAGTCATTAAATAACCATCCATGGTTTGAAGTTACTCAAATTGCAGCATCCTCACGTTCAGCAGGAAAAAAATATCTGGATTCAATTAAAGATGCAAGTGGAATTATAGCATGGGATGTGGGTGGAGAAATCCCAGAACATATCAAAGAAATGACAGTAAAATCAGTTGATGAGTTAGATATTTCTCAATTAGATTTAGTATTTTCAGCAGTAGAATCAGAGGCAGCCAGAGCTATAGAAACTAAGATGGCTGCAGATTTACCAGTTATCTCTACAAGTTCTGCTTATAGATATGAAGATGATGTACCAATCTTAATCCCAGGAATTAATGATGAGCAAACAGAATTACTTGAAACTCAAAAAAAGAATAGGAATTGGAAAGGTTGGGTAGCTCCATTACCAAATTGTACTACAACGGGTTTAGCAATTACATTAAAACCATTACTTGAAAAATATGGAGCAAAAAAAGTTATGATGACTTCAATGCAAGCAATATCCGGAGGTGGAAAATCTGGGGTATCAGCAATGGGGATTACTGATAACATCATTCCATATATTCCAAAAGAAGAAGGTAAAGTAAGATTAGAAACAAGGAAAATATTAGGCAAGCTAATAGATGGAAAAATTGAAGATGCAGATATCCGAATTAGTTGTACTTGTACAAGAGTTCCTGTAATTGATGGACATACAGAATCAGTTTTTGTAGAAACTACAGAAAAAATTGATCCTACAAAAGCAAAAGAAACCTATGATCAATGTAACAAAGACATTTCAGTAGCTGGTTTACCATCTGCTCCTGAAAAATACTATGCATTTCATGAAGACCCAACTAGACCTCAACCAAGAATGGAAAGAAATGTTGGAGATGGAATGACTACAACTATCGGAAGAGTTGAAACTGAAGAATTATTTGATAACGGTTTGAAATACATGTTATTTTCTCACAATAAAAAAATGGGTTCAGCAAAGGGAGCAGTTTTGTTGGCAGAAATGTTATACAAAAAAGGTAAGATTTAGAGAATTTATTGCAATTTTTACAATAATAACTTTATAAGATCCAGAAAACTAGATCGACTCAGGTGTTTTAGACGGCAAAAGTAGATGACTTAGATTTACAAATTTTATCAGAATTATCCAATGACGCCTCAATTTCAGTTCCCCGTTTATCAAAAAAAATTAATGTTAATTCATCTGTAGTGTATTCAAGAATCAAGCGATTAGTTAAGAGAAAACTGATTGAACGTTTTACCATTGTTGTTAATGATGAAGAATTGGGTTACAGTGTTAAAGCATTAACTGGAATCAATATGGATACAAAAAAACGAGATCATATAATTGAGGAATTATTCAAAATAGACGGAGTCAGAGAAGTTGCAGAAGTTACAGGTAGATTTGACATTCTAGTTACAATGTATTCAAAATCATTAGATCAAATGCATAAAATGGTCTCTGAGCGAATTGGCAGAATTGAAGGAATTCAGTCATCTGAATCGTTTATTGAAATGAAATCACGAATGAAAGCAATGCCATATATGCCATCAAAGGACAGTGACTAATATTGCAAAAGCAAAAATCCGAATCCAGAGTAGCAGTATATTATGAATTAACAAAGCCAAAAATTTGGTATTTACTAGTTTTTACAGCATTTGGTGCAGCATTAACAGCTTCCAATATTTACGACATAGAAATATCTCCTGCAACATGGCTACTAATGTTATTTTCAGTTGCAGCTGGTTCAGCAGCAGCAAATACTTTGACAAATTATCATGATAGAGATATCGATGCCATTATGGAAAGAACAAAAGACAGACCTCTACCATCAAAAAGAATCTACCCTGCAGTAAAGGCAAGGAATTTTGGATTAGCATTAGCAGGCATCTCTCTAGTTCTAGCATTTGGAATTTCTTTTACAACGACATTAGAACAAGGAACATGGGCAACTGCTTTCATTGCATTTGGATTAGTAAATAACATCATAATTTACTCATATGTTTTAAAACGAAATTCTAGGACTAACATTATTTTAGGTGGATTATGTGGAGGTTCACCTCCAATGATTGGATGGGTAGCAGTAAGTATGTCAGATTTATGGACAATGGGTCTTGCCATGGCAGGTTTAGTGTTCATTTGGATTCCAATGCATATTTGGGCACTCACTTTACATTTTAAAGAAGATTATAACAAAGTCAATGTTCCAATGTTGACTGCAGTACAATCAGAAAAAACTTCTGCAAGGGCTATTGCAATTTCAACAGTCGTAATGGTATTATTTTCAATTGCCCCATTTTTCATTACAACTCAAAGCGGTGAAGAAATGGTTGGAGCAGTATATCTATGGACTGCAATTGCATCAGGTGCATTAATGGTAGGATTATCAATATGGGTCATAGTCAAACCAATGGAAAAAGCAGCCTGGACATTGTTTAAATTCTCTAGTCCATACTTGGCAGTATTGTTTATTGCACTAATGGTTGATTCTGCATTATAAAATACTCCCTTCATCATCTAAGCTATTTAATTCTTTAGTGATTTCAGAATGATTTTCTACCAGATTTTTGAGATCATTTTTTAATTCTTCAGAATTCCATTCAGATGAAATTAGAGATGTCAATTTTGCAACAATCTTCCACTGAATATTGTTTTGATCATCAATTAATTTTAAAAATTGTTCTCCTTTTTCTTGATCATTCATAATTTTTTGACATTTTACAATCATAAAAAGTTAGCATTGGTAATTACATAATTTCAAAGTTTTATTAGTAAATAATATGTATTTTTTTTAAATGCAATGCAGTATATCAGAATGCAAAGAAAAAGCTATAGAAACTGTAAAAATTAGTTTTAGAGAAACAAGAAATCTATGTAAAATACATTACAAATTATTTGAAAATAAGGACAAAAAACACAACCCAATATTTTCCAAGGCATCAGATGTTTAGTACTCAGTTATTTTTACATGATAAAATTATTGAAAGATTTAACATCTACTATTTTCAAAGTACAATATGGCAGCCAAGAAAATGAGTAAGCCTAAGAAAATTAGTAAACCTAAGAAGACAGTAAAAAAAACTGTCTCTAAACCTAAAAAACAAGTTTCAAATTCATTAAAAAAACCAGAATTTGAAAAAGCTTGGAAAGACTACAATTCTGCTTTGAGCGGTTGGAAAGATTCACTTGCACAATGGCAAAAAGCCACAAATGAAACTTTGATGACATATCATGATGCATGTCAAAAAGCATTAGAATCAGATGCAGAATTATTGAAAAAAGTTAGTTCAAGTTGGGAAAATACTTGGGAAGAAATTGGACCTGAATATATCAAACAACAAACAAAGATGATGGAAAATATCTTTAAAGAAACTAACATTGAATCAATTAAAAAATTTAATATTCAATGGGAAAAATTTCTAAAATCCTCTGGTGATGATTCGATTATAGCATATCAAGAGGCAATCAAGAAATTCAATCAGGCGTGGCAATCAGGACAAATGTAATTATTTCCAAGTTAACAAAACAAGTTTTTATTTTTTCATTTTAGTTATTCTGAAGACTTTACATCCACATACTGAGCAAATTCCTTTAATTGCAGGTCTACCATTTTTCATGATGGTCTTTTTTGGATTTTTAATAATTCTTTTTGTTTTACACCTAACACAATAAGCTTCTTGACTAGAAGATTTAGGAGTTTTAATTGTAATATTTTTTGAATTACCAAGTTTATTTTCTATATCATCAAGTTTCTTTTTTTGTTTTCGTAAAGTTGGAATAATTTTATGTTCGACATCTATTGCCTCTAATTTTTTAATTTCTTTTTCTAATTTCTTAACTTTTGATAATTGTTCAGGAGTAGCTTCTTCTTCCTCTGGTTCGGAGAATTTTTGATTTGATAGAATGTTTTCCAAATCATCTATTTGTTGTTGAAGATCATTTACTTGTGATAATTGTTCAGGAGTAGCTTCTTCTTCCTCTGGTTCGGAGAATTTTTGATTTGATAGAATGTTTTCCAAATCATCTATTTGTTGTTGAAGATCATTTACTTGTGATAATTGTTCAGGAGTAGCTTCTTCTTCCTCTGGTTCAGTTACAGGTTCTGGTTGTAATTCTAACTCTTGAGGAAGTTCTTCTGTAGATTCTTTTGGTAATGAACCTCTAGGACTAGAAGGTGGTTCTGGTTCAGTTATTGGTTCTGGTTGTAATTCTAACTCTTGAGGAAGTTCTTCTGTAGATTCTTTTGGTAATGAACCTCTAGGACTAGAAGGTGGTTCTGGTTCAGTTATTGGTTCTGGTTGTAATTCTAACTCTTGAGGAAGTTCTTCTGTAGATTCTTTTGGTAATGAACCTCTAGGACTAGAAGGTGGTTCTGGTTCAGTTATTGGTTCTGGTTGTAATTCTAACTCTTGAGGAAGTTCTTCTGTAGATTCTTTTGGTAATGAACCTCTAGGACTAGAAGGTGGTTCTGGTTCAGTTATTGGTTCTGGTTGTAATTCTAACTCTTGAGGAAGTTCTTCTGTAGATTCTTTTGGTAATGAACCTCTAGGACTAGAAGGTGGTTCTGGTTCAGTTATTGGTTCTGGTTGTAATTCTAACTCTTGAGGAAGTTCTTCTGCAAATGAAGATTCTGGTAAATCACCTAGGTAATCTAATTTCACTTTATTTTCATCTATTCTTAGATAAGGACTACCCCCAATTGAAAAAGTTCGAAGTTTGTTACCAGGTTTCCAAGAATTTTTTCCACTGTAAATTGTAATGTATACAAATCCATTTTTTATGTCAGATGCAATTGTTAATCGATCTACAGGTTTACCTCTAGTTATGCCACTATCGGTATCTTGATGTTGTGTAGCTATCGAAATTAAATGCTCAGAATCATAGCTTACTTCTGAAATTAAGTAATCAGCCCATTTCTTCATTACAAAAAATAATGATTAGTTTCTACTAATTAAGCAATGATTTTTGGAATATTAAAAAAAATGAATTTCCAAAATTTGAATAAAATCAGGAAAATGTATGAAAATAGGCATAAAAAATAGGGTTATAATCAGCAGAGTATAACTGAAATTAATGGAAATTTCTATCGAACCCTGGAAAAAATTGATTATTCACGAGGTAATTGAATACAAATTTGAGGATTGGGTAAAGCAGATAGCATTTAGTACACGATCATCAGGAGGGGGAATTCCTACAATGCAATGGACAAATGGAGTTGTTTTCTCTCCAGCAAATTTTCCAACAACCAATTCCACAGTTGATGAACAATTGAAAGGAACGCTACATTGGTCATCTGTATCATTTGCAATTAAAGAGAAATTTGAGAAACAAATTGTTAAAGAAAATGCCACAATAAATTTAGTAGATGTTAGTGTGAATGAAATTTTTAAAGAATTGGCTACTAGTTTAAAATCACAATCAAAATATGCCAATTCAGAATCTAATACGGCCCAATGAATATTGATGAAACAATAGAAAAATGTGAGATCTCTTTAAAACAAATTAAACAATATGATCCTGATCCATTTTATGTAAATTATTTTTTTGATCAGTACATTAGTTTAAGAGAGAAAATAATAGCAGGGATTTTTGAAGAAGCCGACAGAGATTTTGGATTATTTTTAACTGGATTAATCACTGAAGAAAGTTTTCATCAAAAAGCAAAATCAAAAAATGATGAAAATGCAATTAAATTTTCAAAATGGTTTAGAACAAAATATGTTGAAGAACATAAGAATCCATATCCAAATTTTATGAGCAAAATATGTAATTTTAGAAAAAAATTTGAAAAATTACCAAATGTAAAAATTATGATTAGAGCATCAGATAGATACAAAGATGATATTAATCTAGAAATTAAAGTTCCT
Source organism: Nitrosopumilus oxyclinae (assembly GCF_013407165.1). Taxonomy (NCBI): domain Archaea; kingdom Thermoproteati; phylum Nitrososphaerota; class Nitrososphaeria; order Nitrosopumilales; family Nitrosopumilaceae; genus Nitrosopumilus; species Nitrosopumilus oxyclinae. The sequence continues at coordinate 1,422,282 of NZ_CP026994.1, forward strand.
TTAAGTAATGAAAAATTACGTTCTAAAGAAGAATTAGATATTGAAATAAAAAGACAAATACCAGTTTTTTTAGAAGTTATTAATCATAAAAGACGTGAAAAAAATGAGCCTAAAGTTGAAAATAATCAGATAGTTGCTTCCACATTTTTAGATATTGAAGATCATAAAAATATTGAAGTTGTTTATGCATCTGAAATTTACATACCAGTGATGAAACGGCTAGTTGAAGAAGCAAGGATGAAAATTAAAGAATTGATTAGGAATAATTGAAAATTTATTCAGATAAACCAAAAATTGAATGTTCAGATTTTATTTTGACTATTGGAAGATATGAGTAGCCATGATCAAAATTATCAGAAAATTCTGGATCCTGACCCTGATTACCCTGGTATTTGACAAAATGCTTGGTAGGTTCTGAATCTAATTCAACGTAATTGAAATTATAGTATACTTCATCCATTTCAAGCGAAGTAATGTATCCCATTACCCAAGATTTGTTGTGGGGCAATGCAAAAAGCGTAAGATTTTGTTCATCTGGAAATTCTGGATCATATGTTAATCGGGCTAAACTTCCTAAATCTTTAACTTGTATTGGGTGAAATTGATCAGATATTTTCTTTGATTTTACAGGCAAAGATGAAATCTTAGATTCCATATGAACGATAGGCGCATAGTTAGAATTAGTTTTTGTAGATTCAACAATATCACAAATTTCTTTTCCAGAATCAACTTGGTATGAAACATATCTTCCTGATTTTAAAATTGGTGTATAAAAAATCAACAATGTATTTGCAAGAGTCAAACTACTTGAAATAATTCTAGTACCATCTAATTCTTGGGAATATACTCGTTTAGGATATTCTTGCAATGCACATGTAAATCTCGCTAAATCATCAAAACTAGATAATTCTACATAGTATTCATTCTGAGTAATGGACATCAAAAAATTATGAAATAATCATGGTTTTATTCTTTCCACATTATGAGAATTTTTTGTTTGTAATTTTTTTCTATCAAAAAATTCCATAATAAAATGAAAAAGAATAAGCTTGCCAAAAACAATCATGGAAATTAAAGACAGAACATATTCTTCTAAATGAAACAAATATCCAGTAACGCCTATTGCAGTCATGATTTCTAATCCAGTACAAGTACAAAAAAAGAGAAATTTTTCTCTCAATTCAACAATTTATTGGGATTTTGGCCACATTGAAGCCCAAGTTTCAGCAAATTTTTTCATCATTTCGCCGTAAACATTCATCTGTTCTAAACCAGATGAGCTAAGAGTCTTTTGCCAATTTTCAGCAAATTGTTTGAAAGTGGATGCATTAGTGTCATTAAGGGCCTTTTGCCAATTTTCACTAAATTCTTTGAAAGAATTCATTCCAACATCATTGAGAGCTTTTTGCCAATTTTCTCCAAATAATTTCATGGTTTCAGCACTTGATTCAACATTTGCTTTATCCCAAACACCATTGAATTTGGTTTGCATGTCTTTACTTGCAGTTTGAATTTGCTCAAATAGAGATTTCCAATTTTCAAGTGATTTTGTATATTCTTGCCATAATGAATCCCATTCATTATTTTTTGGTTGATCTGACATTAACTAAAGATATTGTTCATTATTCTTAAGTGGATCTATGAGAATATAGGTTATTTTTGGCGATGTTTTATTCTAGTATCCATTCGGATTTTACCTTCTTCAAATTTTATCCTATCATCATCTGTTTTTAGTGATAATTTAGGAACATGTGTGGGTTTTCCATTTTTATCAAGTGCTACAAATGTTACAAAAGCAGTTCCAGTAACAGTTCGAATTCCAGTCACAATATCTTCAGCTTCAGCTCTAACTTCTATTTCCATTGATGAATTATGAACATAATTTATCCTAGCATTTAATGTTAGAACATTGCCAACAAAAACAGGTTTTAAAAAATTCACACTATCCATAGATACAGTAACTGCATTTGATTGACAATGACGTTGAGCAACAATTCCTGCTACCATGTCGATATGTTTTAGAATTTCACCTCCAAAGACATTTCCAGCTGGATTTGCATCTGAAGGAAACATTCTAACAATTACTTCAGCATGAGATTCTGAAGGGCTTTTTTCTCGCATATTGGAGCTTTCTGATGACATTTTTTATCTTATTATGATTCTCAATTTAATTTAATCAGTTGATTTTAGTTATTTGAAATATTTTTCGAGTTTAATTTTATCAATTTTCGGGATTTTTGCTAACTCAAATCCCTCTGGACGCTTAGATAAGGATCTAGTAGCATCAATACCCATTTTGGCAGTTTGCAATTTTTGTTGATTGCTTGATGGATCCAAACTGGAACCACGAACATTTTTGAGGATAACTAGATCTTTGTCAGCTTGAAATCTTGTAGCCATAGCATATTCTACAGATTCAGCATTATTGGGATCAATATCTTCATCAACTACAGTGACTTGTTTTAATGAACGATGTGATTCAAATGTTTTTTTAATAATTTTTTTGGGATCTGAGTCATTTTTCTTTTTAATTTGCACTACTGCATGTAACCAGTTACATCCACCATTAGTCATAGAAACTTGTTTTGTTTGAGAGAATGATTTTTTCAATTCTCCATTTAATTTTGATTCAATTGGCATTCCCATCAACAATCTATGTTCTGAATATCCAGATAAAACATCATGGAAAATTGGATTATTTCTAAAATAGAGATTTTCAAGTTCAAAAACAGGTTGAGATCTTTTATGATCATATGTCTGAAGCATTTCAACCATCCATTCTGGATGTGTTTTATCACGAAGAATTTTTCCTTCCATAACAAATTCAGAACCAGAAGGAACATTCAATCCAGTAAAAGGAAGTTTTGCTAAAGTTAATTTTCCACCTAAAAGAGAATTAGCAATATCGATTTCATCCTTTCCCCAATCAGCTTGATATGCACCAGCAATAGAAATTGCAGGATGCACCCCTACAGTTATGGCAATTTTAAGATCTTCACCATGTTCTTTAGCATCAGTAAAACATCGATGAAGATGACGACCTTCAACCATCCTAATAGAAAAATGAGTTTTATCAATTGGCATCATTCTGTGAAATGAAGAATTTTGTTTGCCAGTTTCAGGATTTTTAGCATATGCTACAGAGGATGTGATAAATGGACCAGATTCCTTTTCAAAATGAGTAACTATAGGCATGGAAAGTAGGTTTTTTGACTTGTTTTCCATAAATTTTCCAGATGAAACAATTTTAGGTTTTTTTGCTTTTTTAATTGCAGAAATTACTTTTTCATGAATATTATTTTCTGTGCCATTAACGGCAATTGCAAATCGCTTTCTAGTTCCAACTAAATTTGCTATCAATCTAAAATTACTTTCTTTTATTTTTTCAAACAATACAGCATTTGATCCATCAACCTTAGCAGTGATTCCAGCAATTTCATATTTTGTTGACACAGGAGATTTTACAGTTTTGAGTTCATTGATTTTTTTAATTTGTGAAATGTAGCTTCTTAAATCACTCATTCTCAATCATCTCCATAATCTCAGACATTAAGGCTTTTGCCGTATCTGATTCTAAAGGTTTTTGAATAAAAGCAGAAACTAAAGCAATCCCTCTCATTCTAGTACTAATTCTTTCAGAAACAAGTTTTAAAAAAAGAGATTCAGATCTGGATGGAATAATAGTAGTTGTAATTGGTGTTGGTCCTGTTGCTAATGAAACTACCATGGATCCCAATTTGTTTGATCCTTCAGTAACTGAAATAAAATAACCATTTTCGAATTTTTGAATTTGTAAAGAAAAACTACGACTCCCCAAACTTACCATTTTATGGAAAAATCCATTTGGAGAGGTCAACGAGCTATGAACAAATCTTATGCTTTTATTGCTATTGTTTCACTTTTCTGGGAAGCAACAACTTCAGGGTTCTTTTTGCAATTCTTCTCATGCTTGTCTGGATAAACAAAGAGTTTTTCACAGTGTGTACATGGAGTTTTTTCCTTACTTTTTGCTTTAGCTTTGGATTTTGTTGTTTTTGCTTTAGCTGTTTTAGCTTTAGATTTTGCTTTAACAGTTACTTCTACAACTTCTGATTCAATTTCAGTAGCTGCTGCAGCTTCCATAGAATCAGCCTCAACTCTTGCTCGCAATTTTGCTTTGTATTTCAAATTACGTGGTTTTGTTCTTAATCTATATCCACAACATGGACACCAAAGTCCTTCCCATTTGATGAAAATTTCACAAATCTGGCATCGACGTTGTCCAGAAGCATATCTTCCAGTGCCAACAGGCTTTTGAGCCTTATATCTAACACAAATTCCTTTACAAGTCATCTTGGTAATATTGTATAGAATTCATAACTATATAAGCATGGATCGATAAATTTCATATAAAATATTAAAATTTCTTGTAAATATTTTAGATTAATGGTCGATCAAAATTATTATTTTCAAATAAAAACACAAAATTAACAATAAATATGTATAGCTGATTTTGATATCATGTTTTTTGAAATAATAATATGTGTCAATATAGGTGTTTGACAAAAAATTTCATTTTTTTATAAAAAAATAGTGAAAATTTATAATATTATCATACTTTCATCGTCATTAAACCATGAAAAAAGTAGAAATTTCATATAAAATCAAATTTTTCTCAAAAAATATCAAAATTACTAACCTGTAATAGATAATGGAAGAATTGAATGTCGATATCCTTCTCGCTGAGAAATATATTTTGCTGAGAGCATATCTCGTTTTCCCCGCTGATTAAAATTTTTAATTTTCATACTTGTTTTTCTTTCATCTATAAATTCCAATTCAAATGATGAACAATATTTTAGATTAAGCATTTTTACAATTTGTTTGGCAACAAGCATATTTCCATCGCCAATTTTCAGAATTTTTCTTTTAGCTCGAAGACCACTTAAAATTCCAATAATATGGTAGACCAATTCCTCAATTGAATTATGAACTGATCTCTCAATTTCTATGCCATAATAAAATATGGATAAACCAATTCGCTGACCAGGATCAACTCCTAAAACTAGATTTTCTTCTTCAAAACTGAGATTAAGTTTTTGCATCATTACACCTCTAAGAACAGTAGGATGGTGTTCAAGAACATCTTCATGAAGTAAAATCTTTTCACATTTTTTAGGAGATTCCATTTGAGTTGTAAGAATTAAATTTCCAGAATAGAACTCTATTTCTTCAGGTAGTATAGAATCAAAACATAGATTGAGACGTTTCAGATAAGTTGAAAATCTATAGTATGGTTTACCATAGGTAGTAGCAATTCCAATACGTGAATTCTGTAAGGGATCGATGATTGATGAAATGAAATATTAGATTTAGGTTTATGCTTTCAAAACTGTTGACACTACATGTTTGACTGCTTCATCAAAATTTGCATCAATTTTTGACTGCATTTCAGATAATTTTGCTTCACCCTCTTGAGCAATTTTTGTGGATTCCGCAGTTGCTTTATCTTTAGAAGTATTGATAATGACTTCAGCCTCTTTAGTGGCCATTTCACGAGTTTTTTCTAACAAATTATCAATTTCAGATAGAGCCTTTACAGATAGTTGTTTTTTCATATCCCCTACCTTACTATTTAGAGAATCTAGATCATCTTCTAAGGCATTTAATGATTTGATAATTCCTGTGACTTTGGATTCAGCCATACTACTCATTATGTACTAAATCTGATAATCCATTACTTAAATCATTCATTTTCAGGCACAAGAATATGGCATTCTAAGATTATCCAGTTGTTAAAAGCAAGATAGCTCGAGCAAGATCGCCTTCAGCCTCTTCTAAAGCATTTTTGGCTTTTTCTTCATCAACACCAGCTTGTTGACTTACAAGCTGAATATCCTCTTCGGAGTAAATTGGAACTTCTAATTCCCTTTCTTCATAACTATCAGCAGTTACTGTAAAAATTGAATTGTCTTTTGCTTTCATTTCAGTAACAGCAGGCTTTGAAATAATGATTTCTTTTTTATCAGTTTTAATTATAACTTCTTGAACATTAGATAATTCATTCATATCCAAACCCATCTTATCCATCATTCTTCGCATTTCGCGGTTTCCTCCTCCTCGCATCATGATGTTATTTCCTCATTACGACTTTTTAAACTATCTCTGATCTTTATGGCCACTCCTCTATCAAAATCAGAAATCATATCAGATGCCAATAGTGCCCTTCCTACGGCTATTACCTTATTTTTGAATAATACAGGAGTGTCTGCAGATATTTGGACATTTTTTCCACATGATACAACATGCTTACAAAATACAGATCTGCCCTGCTCAACAAAAGGGGCAGCATCAGAATTTATCTCAATACAATTTTCTTTAAATTTTTTATTTTTCAGTAACATTTGAGCAAAATGAATACTAATTGCAAGACTTCCATCAATTCTCAAAGTACATAGAAATTTCCCTTTATGAGAAACGGTTCTAATTCTACCAGTCTTTCTAGAAAAAGTCATTTCAATATCTTTTGGTAATAATTTTGATGTGCCATTTCCAAATAATGCATCAAGAGAATGCTGGAGTTTAACGATATGATCCAATACTCATAGTAGAATTTTTTCTAAATATTAGTTCAGTGATAGTCTATATTGGAAGGATCAAACTATATAGAATAGAATTTTCCGTTTAGATTATGGAAGATGGGGGAGAAACTAGGAAAATACAGTTTACCGGTAAATCATCATACATTGTTTCATTGCCAAAACAATGGATAATGGAATTGGGTCTCAAACAAGGAGACCAAATCAGAATGGTTCGAAAGGGTTCATCAACATTAGAGTTGTATCCACCAAAATTTGAATCCAGAATTCAGAAAAAAGAAGAAGCAGTAATAGAAATTGACGGAGGAGAAGAAGCAGCCTCTATTGTTAGAAAATTAATTTCGTTGTACTTTTTAGGATTCAAAACGATTAATGTAAAACCAAAAAATGGCATACTGAGTGCACATCAAAGAAACACAGTAAAAAAAGCTGTGAAGCGAATGTTAATGGGTTCTGAAATAATTGCCGATTCAACAAGTGGGATTACAGTCCAAGTTCTTGTTAATTTGTTAGAATTATCAGTAGATGGTGCCTTCAAGCGAATGATTCACCTAGCAAAATCAATGTCAAGTGATGCAATTTTGGCTGTAAAAGAAAATAATTTAGAATTAGCCCAAGAAGTTATCAATACAGATGATGAAGTAGATAGATTTGGATTTTATATTATCAGACAATTAAAGATCGCAATTCAAAATGAGCATATGTTAAAAGAAATGGGTTTTAGAAATGCTAGGAATTGCTTAGGGTATAGACTGGTTGTAAAAAATATAGAGAGAACAGGAGATCATGCTGCATTCATAGCAAAAGATCTGATTGAATTTAAAAAACCTGTAAAAAAAGAGATTTTGCAAAAATTACAGGATATGAATGAGTTTTGTTTATCTGTTTTAGACGATTCATGTCTTGCATTATTCAAAGAAGATTACTATCAAGCTGAAAAAACAATAACAAAAATTGAGGAAATTGCAAAATTTGAAAAGAAAGTAAGAGATGCTTCTAAATCATTAAAAGATGATGAGGAGATTTACAGGGTAAGAAGAATGACTGAAAATATTCGAAGAGTCGCTGAATATGCTAGCGATATAGCTGAAATAGTTTTGAATATGAATATTGAAAAAACGTTAAAAAAATCGGATTAATTTACTAAAAACATGTCCAATACAATTATCTTAGATTCAATTAATAAAATGAAATAGAATGAATTCTGCAATTTTAATCACATATGATCAAGAAGACTCAATAAATGAGGCAAAAGGATTGTGTGATGCAGCTGGTTATGAGGTAGTCCACGTAATAACACAAGATTATCTTCAGAAACCAAAGTATGGCATCAGTGGCGGAGTACTGGAACAATTGCAAGAAATTGCAGACAAGTTAAGACCAGACATCATAGTGTTTGATGAGATTTTAAAACCAAGCCAGAACTACAATCTTGCTACAGAATTACACAGAGAAGTGTTAGATAGAGAAGCATTGATTCTGGAGATTTTTGAAAGCAGAGCTTCAGGGGCAGAATCAAAATTACAAGTAAAATTGGCTCAGTTGAGATATGAAATGGCAAGAGCTAAAGAAAAAGTTAGACTTGCAAACATGGGTGAACAGCCTGGATTTATGGGAATAGGGAAATTCGAGGTTGACGTGTATTATAATGATATTAAACATAGAATGCAGACAATAAGATCAAAGCTCGAAAAAGCTGGAAAACAAAGAGAACTTCACAGACAGGGAAGAAAAAGAATGGGATTCAAGACAATATCACTTGCAGGTTATACTTCTGCAGGAAAAACTACATTGTTTAACAAAACTACAGGTGAAACAAAAACTCAAAGTAAAGAACTTTTCACAACTCTTACTACAACAACACGAAGAGTAATGATTGATCAAGAGCCATTTTTAATTGCAGATACAGTTGGTTTTATCAGCAAACTGCCAGCGTATATGATTGATGCATTCAAATCTACACTAGAAGAATTGATACATACGGATGTAATCATTCTGGTAATTGATATTAATGATTCAATATCTGAATTGAAAAAGAAATTTTCTAGTTGTATGAGAACTTTAAATGAATTAGGGGTAGAACAAAACAAGATAATTTATGCACTAAACAAGTCAGATTTATTAAAAAATGAAGAAATAGAAAGAAAAGTTGAATATCTCAATTTAACTGAAAATAAAAAATTGATTTCAGTATCTGCAAAAACTGGAAAAAACATATCACAATTAAAAAAATTGATCAAAGAAATTACAGAAAGTCAGAATTACCATAAACCAAAAAAGAATGCATGGGAAGGAGCGAATAAAACATTTGGTAATTGAAGTAGTTAGGATAGGACAACGTGTTGTAAGAGATGACAGAGTAACCACACATGTAGCACTTGTTTCAAGAGGATTTGGTGCTGAGCGAATTTACATGACAGAAGTAAATCCAGAGATCAAAGATACTATTGAAAAGATCAACAATACTTGGGGAGGTAATTTTCAGATTGAATTTATTGAAAAATGGAAAACGATTGTGAAAAAGAAAAAAGATGAAGGTTTCAAAATTGTTCATCTATCAATGTATGGTGAAAATATCAATGATGCTGAAGAAAAAATTGGAGATGAAGAAAATCTGCTGATAGTTGTAGGTGCTGAAAAAGTTCCAAGAGAGATTTATGAATTAGCAGACTATAATGTCGGAGTGGGTAGCCAACCACATTCAGAGATTAGTGCTTTAGCAATTCTTTTAGATCGTATACAAAAAGGTAAACAATTTGAGAAAGAGTTTCCTAATGCAAAAAGAAAGATCATTCCTACTAAAAAGGGCAAAAATGTACAAGTAAAAGAAACAAGGGATTAATAGTAGAAAATCAGAACTCATTAGAGTTGGTAGATAAATACGAAGATCCTTTTGTTAGAATCGCCTCAATGATTGGAGGAGATGAATATCTCAAAGTAGCAAGATCTCTTCTAAAAGCAGAAGATGCTACTGATGAAGAAATTGCTAGTTCTACAGGTCTTAGAATCAATATGGTAAGAAAAGTATTGTATGATCTATTTGGAAAGTCTCTCATTACTGGTATTAGAGTTAAAGATGAAAGAAAAGGATGGTTTGTCTACAGATGGAGAACTAGAAGAGAAGAAGTAGAGCATTTTATTGAAAATCAAAAAAAGAAAATCGATGAAAGATTACAACAGAGATTAGATTATGAGAATGCTTCAGATTTCTATCACTGTGGAAACGAAGATTGCCCTAGAGTGACATTTGAAAGTGCTCTTGATGGAATGTTCAAATGCCCATCATGTCAAAATGTTTTGAATCTAAAAAAGAATGATAAATCAAGAAAAGCATATCAAAAGAAAATTGACGAGATCAAACAAGATATGCAACAGACATTTTGATTAGATTAAAAATTTGAAAAGCAGGTTACTAGAATAAATAGGAGAAACCCTGTGAGAGATCCTTGAGTCAAATCACTACAGTAAATCCAACAACAGGTGAGGATATTACAAACTTTTCTGCAATGGATAAAAATCAAGTATTTGATTTAGTAGGAAAAGCAAAAAGAGCATATCCAGAATGGAAGAAAGATTATGAAAAACGGAGAAGTTACATTTACAATTTAGTTGAATATCTAAAGAAGAACAAAACAGAACTAGCAAAAGTAGCTACATCTGAAATGGGCAAGCCACTCAAAGAATCAATCGGAGAAGTTGAAAAATGTGCATGGGCTTTAGAATTTTATGCAGACCACGGAGATAGTTTTCTTGCTGATGAAGTACTAAACACAGATGCAAGAAAGAGTTTTCTGACTTTTGAACCACTAGGAGTAATAGGCTCAATTATGCCATGGAATTTTCCTTATTGGCAAGCATTAAGATTTGCAGCTCCTTGTCTAATGGCAGGAAATGTGATTGTAATGAAACCATCTAGAGTTACAATGCAATCAGGTATTGAAATTGAAAAAGCATTTACCGAATCTGGAATACCTGATGGAATTTTCCAAACAGTAGTTGGAAGCGTAGAATCTGCAAATCATCTAATTGATTCAGATGTTAATGCAGTTACATTTACTGGCAGTACCAATGCAGGTGCAAAAGTAGGTGAAAGAGCTGCAAAGAATTTGAAAAAATGTGTTTTAGAATTAGGAGGAAGTGATCCTTTCATAGTATTAGATGATGCAATTATTGAAAAAGCAGCAGAAGGTGCAGTCAAAGGTAGATTCATCAACTGTGGTCAAAGTTGTGTTGCATCAAAAAGATTTTTTGTTGGAAAAAATATTGCAGATGAATTTATTGAGTTATTTATTAAAAAAGCATCTCAGCTCAAAATAGGTGATCCAATGTCAATTGAAACAGACATTGGCCCATTGTCAAGTAAAAGCGGATTTGAAACAATTTCTGGAATAGTTGAAGATGCGAAAGAAAAGGGTGCAGAAATTCTTCTTGGAGGCTCTCAAATAGATGGAAAAGGATTCTTTTACAAACCAACCATCCTAAGAAATGTTAAATCAAATATGAGAATAGCACAGGAAGAAACTTTTGGTCCAGTGGCTCCAATTACAATTGTTGAAAATGAAAGTGAGGCCGTTAAATTAGCTAATGAAAGTGAATTTGGACTTGGTGCAAGTATATGGACACAAGATCTTGCTAAAGCAGACAAAATGTCTAGACGAATTGAATCAGGCATAGTAAGTGTCAATAATGTAGTAATTTCAGATCCACGTATTCCATTTGGAGGAATTAAGCATAGTGGATTTGGAAGAGAACTATCAAGATATGGAATGCTAGAATTTGTAAATTTAAAATCAGTCAGATTTTATGATAATTTAACACATCATCATTACGTAGAATAGATTATTTTTGAATTCTAAAATATCAATCGTCTGAATCAGAATCATCATCTAATTCTTCCTCCTCATCATCACATTCTTCCAATTCAACATGGGTTGGATTTCCATCATCTCCAAAAAAAATCTCAACACAGATATCAGTGGCTAAAGTGGATACTAAAATTTCGGCAAGTTCTTTAGGAAAATTTCCTAATCTACTAGGATCTGATGAAAATCTATAGGAGGTAATTTCATCTTCATGATAAAAATCAAATTCAATATCCCCATGCGCAAATTTCCTTACTGTTGTCACTTGACCAAATATACTATGAGCCAAATCTAACTACCTTGTTGAGAAACATCTTTTGTAAGATTTTCTGCTAATTGTTCATAATGTTCTCTAGTTTTTCCAATCTCATCAAGTTTTGAATTTTCAATTTCAGTTAATTCTTTGTCAACCTTTTCTGAAACATATTGTAATCTTGCCTCTGCCATCATGAATAATTTATTATTCTCTTTCCATAAATGCTCAGTGATATGTTCAACATATTGTTGCATATCACTTACTAATTTTGTTGAGTCACCTGAAGAAAGATATTCTTTAGCTGAAATTTCCATTTCTGCACCAATCTCTCGAGAACGTTGATGATCAATTAACATCATAGCAATTGGTCCCATGTTAGTAGGTAAACCAGCTTGCTCTAATGCTGGAAATAATGATTTTTCTTCTTTACTATGATGACAAACATCTGTAAAGTTTTTTGAAAAATCAATTACTGGTAATAATATTGATTCAGGGATCTGTTTACCATCATTTAGTAATTGAACGGTAGATTCCATTGCTTTGATGACTTTTTCTATTAACTCATGATCGCGTCTTAATGATGTAGTAGACATGATTAATTAAAATAAAATCCATTATCTATATCTTATTCATTTTAAAAAAATAATTAAAAGATAGAATTTAGTTAACGATGATTCGTTAACATTGGGATTTAACGATTAGAAAGGCTGTTTGATTTAACAAATGCCCAAATCTTTTTAGTCATTTCACTTGGTGCAATTGGTTTCTTACCAAAGACTTGTTCTACTGTTTCAGAACGTCCTGCAAAACTAATTGCATATCCACCAAATGCTGGTTTTTTAGATTTTGATTTGGATGCTTTCTTTTTTGGAGCTGCTTTTCTTTTTGGAGCTGCTTTTCTTTTTGGAGCTGCTTTTCTTTTTGGAGCTGCTTTTCTTTTTGGAGCTGCTTTTCTTTTTGTTGTAGTTTTCTTTTTTATTGCCAATTTCTTGTAATTTTATTTCAAAGAAAGTATAATAACTTACACTTTTCGATAATTCAAAACGAGATGGTTTTTGAGCCTCTTGACAGATTTGAGATGTAAATTTGGGGATTTAGAAATTTTATCAAATCCAATACCTTGAACAAAAGATATTGAATCATTTCCTCCAATTACAAATGGAGAAATGGTTATGATCAATTCATCAAAAATATTTTGTTTAATAAATTCCCAATTTACGGTTCCACCACCTTCAACTAGTATTTTTTTGATTTTTTTCTCTGAAAGTTTTTTCAACAAAGATTTGATATTAACTGATTTTTCTCCAGTAATTATTACTTGAACTGGGAAATTATTTAATTTTTGTAAATTAGATTTCGTAATTTTTTTAGATACAGCTATTATTGTTGGTACTTTAGCAGATGTTTGTAAAATTTTTGATTTATCAGAGATTTCACCTTTAGAATCTAAAATTATTCTAATAGGGTTTTTTCCTTTACTATAACGTACAGTTAACAAAGGATCATCACGCATTAGTGTATTTTTTCCAATAATTATTGCATCTACTTTTGCTCTTAGTTTATGTAATCTATGAAGATCTTTATCGGAAGAAAGTTTTGAATCACCTGTTCTAGTAGCAATTTTACCATCAACAGATATTGCAGCACTCAAAATAACATATGGCTTAAATTTTTCCATGTACTATTTTTCCTCCAATCATAACGGCTTTAATTGCAGATTCAGATGCTCTATGTACAATTGATGCATGTGGATCATGCATTGGTTCTAAATCTAATGCATGTTTATCTAAAAATATACAATCAGCAAATTTTCCAGATTCAATACTTCCAATATTTTTATTCAAAATTTTTCCACCGTTTACTGTTGCCATTTTAAGAATTTCTTTAGCATCAATTCTTTTTTTGTGTAACCCCATAGTTACTTTCCAAATAAAATCCATTTCTCTAAACATATCAGGGGAATTTATCATAACATTATCTGTGCCTAGTGCTAAGATACAGCCTGACTTTTGCATTAAATCAATATCAGGAATCCCCTCAGCAAGTGATGAATTAGCTCTAGGACAAATTACAATACCTCTTGTTTTTTTAGAGGCTATTTTAAGATCAGATTTTGAGGCAAATGTCATATGAACTAAAAAATCAGGTTTTAGAGTTAGAGCCCTAATTGTTTCTGATTTTCCAGTTATTTTTTTTGATTGAGAAATACTTTGTATAGTTTCAGCAGAATGAATTGCTCTAATTTTTGGTATTTTTGAATAATAATTCAATACAGAATTACTGTTTTCATTTGCACCACTGACACCAATACCATCACATTTTTTGAGTAATTCAGATAATTCAGAAGATTTTACGCTTGGAAATGATAAATTTTTTTTAATTTCTTTGGCATCTTGATAGAATTCTATTCGACCTAAGATAATTGAACGTAAAGGAACATCTTCTAATACTTTTTTTAATAAAATCACACCATCTAAACTGCCCTCTCTGAAATCAACAAATGTAGTAATTCCCTTTCGAAGCATTGAATGACATGTATTTTTCATAAAATTTCCTAGGATCTCATTTGATGTTTTTTTTAAAATTTTTGATTTTGCACCAAAAACAGGATGAATTTTTTCATTAACTGTATTGTTTAATGAAATATCTTTTCCTACAGAATCTCCAATATGAGTATGAGCATTAATGAACCCAGGTATCATCAAGAGTCCTTCACAATCTATAGTTTCTTCTTTTAAAATTGGTTTTATTTTTGAATTAATTTTTTTAAATTTATCATTTTGAATTCTAATATCGGTGTTTGAAACATAATCTAATTCTTGACCAATTAAAACACTAGTATTTTTAATTAACATGATAATTCATAAATTTCAGGTTTTTCTTTCCCTGAATCTCGAATTTCACGTATTGTATCAAGGGATTTTGTGGCTAATTTTACTGCCTCTCTACCAGTTTTTGCATTACCAATTCCACAATTTAATAAAATTTCATCTTCATTTTTTATAAGATTAATGAAATCTTGAACTGACTCTTTTCCTTCATTAGTTGATACAACCATAAAGTTATCACCACCCATAAAAAATGTAAGAGAATTTTTTTCTAAAAAGAATTTAGACATTTTTGAATATAATCCAAAGATTATTGATGAAATTTCATACGGAGAATTAGTTTTTCGTTTAGATGTAAGATCATCAACATCTAGATGCATTATTGAAACTTTTGTATCAGATTTTTCATAAATGAAACCAAAAATATTGTGTTCAGAATTTAAGATAATTTTGTTTTGTTTCCCCTCATATGCTTTGAGATTTGCTTCAAAAGGTGAATTACCATAACCGATAGAAATAGTCATTCCAACTTCAAATAATTTTTCAAGAGTTTTTTGAATTTGAATATGTTCTTCTAAATCTAATCCATTTGAAATTACAAAAAATTCATCTGCTCTATTTAGAAAAACTATGCAGTTTTTATCAGAAAATAATTTCTGTATCTCTTTGTAGATAGTTGCCTGAAGCATTTGGAGTTCATGCTCTCTATCACTACCAAGTGTTAATGTCCATGGACCATATTCTGTGATTTTTAGGATACTTAGTTGAATCATTTTTGAATCCTTTTTAGCTCACCAGAAATTTTTACAACTGCCTCTACTGCTCGTTCTGCAACTGGTCTAATTCTAGCATAAGCATGTCTTTCCTGCATTCCTGGACCTGAAATTCCTAAAGAAACAGGTTTTTGATATTTTAATGATAAATCTGTAAGTGCTTGAGCAGCTGCATGTGAAATGACTTCATCATGTTTTGTTTGTCCTTTAATGATAGCACCTAAAGTGACTACAGCATCAACATCTTTTTTCTGCAATAATGCATCAACTATGATAGGCATATCATAGGCTCCTGGAGCCATACAAGTGAAAGATATTTTTAATTTCATTAGTTCTGCTTTTTCTTTGGCAATAGAGAGCATCCTAGACGTCACTTCCTCATTGAATTCCGAAACTACTATTGCTATATTCAAAACTAATTCACCTTAGCGTATTCTAATAGCTCTTTTCCATCAATTAATGGAATTCCATTTTGTTTTGCAAATTTTTCTGCTTTATCCACAGATAATGCTGTATAAGTTTCAGCATCCATCATTTCGCATATTGCAGTTACTGGAGTTAAACCTGCAATTTGTGCTAAATAAACAGACATCTCTGTATGTCCTTGACGTGCAGCTAACAAACCTTTGGATGCTATCAATAAAGGAACATGTCCAGGAGTCTTAAAAGATGATGCAAATTTTTTCTGCTTGTTTTCAACATTATAGATTTTAGCCATTTCATTAATTGTCAATGCCCTATCTTTATCAGTAATTCCAGTGTATGTTTGGTAATGATTTACAGATAATGAAAAAGTTGGATGATCGCCATAAGGAGCTAATCCCATGATCATTTCTTTGTTTGAAATTGAAGAGTCAGCAAGAATTTCATGCATATATTGTAAATCAAGAGATGCTGCAAAATTATTTTCAATTGCAATACATAATAGTCCACCAGCATGTTGACGCATCCTTGCAACATGTTCAGGAGTTACAAATTCTGCAGCCACAACCATATCAATTTCATTTTCTCTCCCTGCAGAGTCAAACAATAGAACAAACTCTCCACGTTTCAAAGATTGTAATGCAGAATCAAGTGACATATGAAAAAACTTCTTAATCTAATTATAAAGTTTACTAAAAAATTGGTAATTACCACTAAAGTTGTAGATAATTGGCTTTACTTTAGGATATATTTTCCAAGAATATCAGTTTCAATATTAACTTTATCGCCTACCTTTTTTGTATGAAAATTTGTAATCTCAATTGTATGAGGTATTAATGAAACTGAAGCTAGTGAATTTTTTATATCAACAACAGTTAAACTAATTCCATCTAGAGCAATAGAACCTTTTTTCACTACAAATTTAGATAATTTTTTTGGAACTTCAAACCAAACTTGTACTTCCTTTGGTTTTTTTAGAATTTTTTTAATTATTGCAACGCCATCCACATGACCCAAAACAAAATGTCCCTCTAGTCTATCACCTGCTTTTAAGCTACGTTCAATATTTACAATTCCTCCAATCTTTAAATTTCCAAGATCAGTTTTTTTGGTAGTTTCTTCAATCATTTCAAAAATACAACTAGATTTAGAAAGTTTTGTTGCAGTAAGACAAACTCCATTTAGAGCAACACTTTGTCCAATTTTCAATCCCTTTGCATGTTTTCCTAAATTTACAGTCATTTGAATATCACTTCTATTTTTTGTATTTTTAGAAATTTTTTCTACTTTACCGATTCCTTCAATAATTCCAGTAAACATTAGAACATCTATGAATCATATGTATAAAATTCTTCACGTGATTACAAATAATTTGAATTACCTTTAAAATTATTCAGAATTTGATGTTTTAAATTCATCATTACAAAATTGATGAAATACAGAACATTTGTTTTTCTTAGCATCATATTTGATTTTTTCCATATCCTTATTGAGAACTCCTTGAGCTGCTAAAAATGCATCATCACTCAGTTTCAATTTCTCAAATAAGCGTGATTTAGCAAGTGGAAGTTCTTTCAATTTTGGATCAATCATTTGAGCTTTATCATAGTAATCTATAGCATCACGATAATTTCCTAAATGACTTAATGAAATTGCTTTATTCATCAAGGCTGTAATATCATTTGGATCTATGAGAAGTGATGTATCGTAGCATTCAAGAGCTTCTTTATGACGATTTAATTCATTTAGGGACAAACCCATGCTGTTTAGAGCCCATGTATCTTTAGAATTAGTTGAAAGGATTTGTTGGCATAATTCAATAACTTGTTCATATTGTTTCAAATTTTCAAGAGCAAAAATCTTATTTTTTAAGGCATAAGTATCAGAATTTTTTATCTCTAAAACTTTGTTGCAGTAATCAATACACTCTTCATATTTTTTTAGGTAAATCAAAGCTAATGAGATATTTTGTAAAGCAAGCATATCATTTGGAGTTTTTTCTAGTAATTCCTTACAATATGTGTACAACTCTTCATATTTTTCAGCATCAAACATCCTAGTTATGACACTTGAAGGATCAAGAAGATCTACCATTCTCTATTAATAGAATTTCATTATCTTTAATCTATTCTAATTAAATAGAAATTCAAAAAAGTTGAATTATTTTAAAACTTTACGAAGTGTTTCATTCAAAACTTTAGAATAACTATACGAGGATTGTTCTTGTTGAATCAATTTTGCTTGACGCATTCTAAGTTTTTTGTCAAGATCCTCATCAATCATTATTGTAACTCGTTTACTCATTTATATCAAAAATATTGTATGAAGTTTCTAATATAACATTATATGAAAAGTTCCAAAAATGGGAATCTTTAATTTTTGATTATTGAAATAACTTGATCCATCTTGAATGGTTTTTGGATAAGAGGGATGTTTAATTTTTCCAATTTCTCTTCAGTTGTATAACTTCCATCTGCAGTTACGGCAATTATTCGTGCTCTAGGATTAATTTCTTGAATTTTTTTAATTGCATAAAATCCGCTTCCATTTGGCATATTAAGATCAATTAAGACAACATCTGGATTAGTTTCTTTGAAAAGTTTTACAGCTGTAACACCATCAAATCCATTTCCAATAACATTGATGTCATTCTCTTCTAGAAATTCGCTAAACAGTCTAACAGTATCCTCATCATCATCAATAACTATAACCGATTTTGACATGTCTAGTCATACTAGAAAGAGCAGTGCTTTAATATTTTCCATCATTTACAAGTATAGTATGGGCGGTATTGATAGATTGATAGCATCTTCGCTATCATCTGAAATTAAAAAAAATCTAGATTTAGAAATTCTAAAGGATACAGAGAGGGAATTATTTTTAGAACATGGTATGTCAATAAAATTATCAATAGAACATTTTCAGAAATTTACCAGTGTACTTCGAAAAAAGTCCACAATGGATGTTAAGAAATTTGAAAATGACTGTATAGATAAAATTCTCAAAGTAAAAAAAAGAGATGATAAATTTTTAGTAACTATCGTTAATTCAGATTTGAGAGATTTAATTTTAGAATTATTTGGAGATATTGAAACTAGAAAAATTATCTCTACACTATTAGAAAATGAATATACAATTCCGAAAATTCTTAAAGAATCCAAAGTTCCTAAAACATCAGGATATAGAAAAATAGAAAATTTGATTTTACATGGATTTATCATAGAGTCAGGTAAAGTTCTTAGTGAAAGTAAAAAAATATCTAAACTACAATGTGTATTTCAAGAAATAAAATTAGATATTAAAAAAGACAAAATGGAAATTGTTGGAATTGTAAATAAAAAGTTGTTTGAGAAAAGTACCAGTATGAAATCAATTATTGAATTACTTGGATAACATTAATTATTGAAAATTATCATTTTACAAGTTCAAGAAGTGCCTTTGCTTGCTTGAAATGAACCTCATCTATCATTTTTCCATCTACAGTGGTTGCCCCTTTGCCTTTTTTGGTAGATTCAAGATAAATTTCACATACTTTCCGAGCCCATGATATTTCGCTTTTGTTCGGATGAAATAATTTGTGAACCACTGGTATTTGATCTGGATGAATAATGCTTTTTCCTGTATATCCTAGATTTTTTCCTAATTTACAATCCTTTTCTAATCCTTTAGAATCTTTAAGATCTTGCCAGATGGCATCAATTACTGCAACACCTGCAGCATGAGCATCTACAGGAATTTTTCTTCTAGAATATTTTTCCCCTTCAGAATCTTTTGTGTACTCTACTCCTAAATCATTTAGTAAATCAAACACACCAAAAACTACAGCAGAAACTCGTTTTCCAAAAGATGCAATATCAAAAGTATTCACAACTCCTTCTGCAGATTCAATTGAAGGGATAATTTGAATAGGCTTTAGATTTTTGGTTTTTTCTAAATTTGATAATAATTTTTCAATTTTTTTCATCTCTTTTACATTATTTACTTTAGGTATTACAATTCCATCAATTCCTTTTTGAACAATTTCTTTAAGATCAGATGGAATTTTGCCTGAACTTGGAGAATTTGTTCTAACAAAAATTGAAGATTTGTATAATTTTCGTGCCTTTAATGCAGATTTGATTAATTTTCGTGCGTTTGTTTTTTCATTATCTGGAACAGAGTCTTCTAAATCAAAACAAACAATGTCAGCTTGGAGTGTTTTTGCTTTTTCTAAGAATCTGGAATTATTTCCAGGTACAAAAATAAGACTTCGAAAAAGCTGAGTCATTAAATGACTAAACGCCCTCTGGCTTCATTAAGATTTTTCCGAACATTCCTTTTCCGGTTAACATCTTTGTGTGAGCCTCAGCTGCTTGCTCAAAGGTATAAGTTGAGTCAATTGCTGCTTTAATTTTTCCTTGACCCATCCAGTAAAGGGCTTGATCAAGTTCGGCTTTGGTTCCTTGTGTTGAACCTAAGATGTTTGTTCCTTTGAAGAATACATGTCTAAGATCAGTCTTTGCGTTGTAACCAGTGGTTGCACCACATGAAACTAGGGTTGCACCGTACTTCAGTAATTGTAGTTGCTGATTCCAGTGTGTTTCACCAATGTGATCAAATGATAAATCAATTCCTGGTGCTTCACCTTTTGTCTTTGCAATTTCTTTTGAAATCTTGTAGACTTCTTTGCTCCAATCTTCTTTTCTGTGATCTACTGCATAATCTGCGCCAAGTTCTAAACATTTGTCTAGTTTGTCAGGACTTGCAGTTGCAATTACATCACAATTGTATAGTTTTGCTATTTGAATTCCAAAGCTTCCAACTCCAGAACCACCACCCATTATCAAGACGGTTTGTCCAGGTGTAATCTTGGCTCTGCCAACTAGCATGTGCCATGAAGTTAGAATAGTCATTGATGCAGCAGCTGCGTCATCATATGATAGTCCTTCAGGAATTTTTGAAACATTTACTTCAGGAAGATGAGTTACTTCTTGGAATGCTCCCCAAGTAGGACCAGTTTGGAATCCCCAAATGGTTCTCTTAATACAGTCAAATTCTCTACCGTCAGTACAAGCTTTACAAACTCTACATGACATGTTTGAGTGAGAAACTACTCTATCTCCAACTTTGATATTTTTAACATCCTCACCAACTGCGATAACATCACCTGCGGCATCAGATCCTGATACGTGTGGTAATGGAACTGCAACTGGAACTCCACGCATTCCCCAAATATCATTATAATTCAAAGCAGCAGCTTTTACTGAAAATACTACTTCGTCTGATTTTGGTTTTGGGTCATCTATATCCTGGACTTTGAGGATTTTAGCATAATTATCATCTGGTGCATATTCATTGTATACAACGGCTTTCATGAATGAATGAAAATTCTTTCTAAATTTAAATTTTTTCTGTATTAAACACGATTTATCTTAAAATCACGTTTTGGTTGCTGTGTAGATAGCAAAATCTGCTTTAATTGTTCATCAGAGATTTGGCCTGGGATTTTTCCTTGAGAAGCCATACCAACAAGATATTGTTCAACCATCTCAGAGAGATCGGGTTTTACCATTTTGATATTATTTAGTCTCATTCTAGCTTCAGGAGATAAGACTTGTTTTAGAATTTGCTCTTTTTGTGCAGCTAATTCATGATTTGTGTTATCAACAGGAGGTTCGTTAGATTCTGGAAAACTCATTTTGAATCTAAGAGTATATCTTCAATTGCGGGGTTTCAACAATTAGTTCTTTGAGAATTTCAGTAGATAATCTATCAAGCTTTTGCATTCCTTGTTTAGAAATTATTCTTCCTTTCTTCTCAACTTTTTCTACATATCCAAGTTTTTCTAATCCTTGAATTGCATTACGGATAATTGCGCCACCAGCATCTTTGTGATGTGCTGCGCCATAACCAGATGGTTTACCGCCGCCATAATCATTTCTTAAAGCATTAATTCCGATTGGTCCATTTAGGTAAATTTTTCTCATAATTGAAGCACATCTTGTATGCCACCATTCTCTATTTTGAGGAGGTTTATCTGCATGAGCTCCAGTTTTGACAAATGGTATCCAAGAAGGTGCAGGAATATCTTCACTCTTTAGTGCTGTAGATAGTCTTTCTATCAACAAATCTGCTGGTACATCGTATACCTTTGCCATAAAGTCAAAAACTCGATAATCGTCTTATAAATCATTGAGATATAATTTTGCGATAAGTATGCCCACACAAGTTACAAGAAATTCTGATCGACTTTACAGATGCTCTACCTAATCGAAATCTAGAATTTACCCCAGGCGCAATAAAGGATTTGCATTTTTTACAAAATACCATTCTAAGATAGTATGGCATTCTGATTTTATGCCGAGTGCTAATTCTTCGGGCAAGAGAAGCTTGTCGCTGAGAAAGTTTAGGATTTTGTTTTGCATTAGTAATTGCATTTTCAATAAGAATTTGCATTCTCTCCATTGCAATTTTTTTTGCTCCAGGCTTCACAATATTATCTAATAATGCACCTAAAAATTGGTTCTCATAAGTATTGAAAAATGCAGTCAGCGGGATTCGAACCCGCGTCACAGGGTTGGAAACCCCGAATACTAACCAGGCTATACTATGACTGCAATAAAATGCAAATTTAATTTCCTACATAAAAATGGTTTTTTCGTACTCATAGAGCATTCTAGCAACTACTACATGTCCTTCAAAAGATTCATCCCCAACAGAATATAGATCTGTTATTTTATTTTCAATTAAATCAGAGAAATGTCCTTTTTGAAATCCTCCAATTACAATACAAGCATCATCTGGAATGTCTTTTGCAATTTTTTCATATGTACTGGTCTTACCAGTTGTAGAAAAACCAAGTACTTTTGAAGGATTAATCTCATCAAGTAATTGAGGAAAAGTTTTTTCTTCAATTTCTAACAAAACATCATCTTTTGTTGTAATTTCTTTTTCTTGATACAATTTTTCTATGACTCCTGCAAATCTATGATATGATTTTGGAATGTGTACATTGTTTCCAAAAGAAATTACTTTATCATCTAGAGTGTGAACATAGAATTTCATTTTATTTTGAAGATATAGTGGGATAGTTGTAGCTTCAAGTATAGAAAAATGTACAAGATCAGGTCTGCCTCTCTTCATTTCATTTTGAATTCCTTTCATAGCTGCAAAATGCCATGAATTATCTAGTAAAATTTCTGATGGATGTTTATCAAGTTTTCTTGCATGGGAAACAACTGATGGATGATGTTTTAATTCAGATGGAACAAGTTCTAAGGATGATTCAGCTAAAACAAAAGAGAACATTCTAGTTTATCATTTTAATTTGCTTCTTAAATTCATTCCAACTTGGTTTTGGATCCCCATCGTTACTAATCATACCTGCACTACAAATGTAATGACTTAATCTTTCAACCACGTGTTCACTAGTTCCAAAACCAGAGCCTTCAACAGTTAGAGTATCCTCTCCTATTGTTGGAGCTTCAACATTACAGGTTCCTTCTGGTCTATCATATTGCCTATACCAAGTGAAAAATTCTATTTCAGATTCATTTTCAGTGTAAAATTCAAAGGATTTTTCTAGAAATTCTGTTTGTCCAATTTCACTTCCTAGAACAAAATCAGATGTACTCCAACTAATCTCAAAAATTCCCACTTTTTTATCCCCTGCCAAATCAAATACCTGCTGAAGTTCTTCTTTTGCCTGATCTGGGGTTTTTGCAATTTCATTTAGAGTATCAACTGGAGAATATGAAAAAGCAACAAAATCACCAATAGCTAATTCAGTCACTATGTATCGTAAATTTTTGTTTAATACTTGATCTAATGCAAATGCATTGCCTATTTTTACATCAGGATGCTTTTCTTTAATTTTTTCATAGACTCCATTGAATAGTTCTTTATAGACAGGAATATTTTGCTCAGAAAATCTAAATTGAGATTCTGTTTGTCCAGCAAGTATTACAGTATCCACAATATCGTATCTAGATAATATTTCATCAAGAACACTAACAACTCTATCTTCACCTATAGAATTCAAAGATGGTTTTCCAATCCAATTTGGGAATGGTCCAAGTGTTTCGCCATTAATTATTGAAAAGTATAGAGTAACTTTGAGATTATTATTTTTGTTAAAGCTCATTAATGCATCAGATTGCCCCCAATCATATTCTCCACGTACTGGTTCAACTAGATTCCAAAAAAGATACACATTACTTCTTCCAATTCCAGAATCAGCAGCTTCTGAATAAACATCATTTAGTTCATGTAATGTTGTTGATTGATTTGGGGAATTAATTACCAGACCAATTTTTTCATTTGTTTGTTGAGGGAAAAGAATATCAGTATTTGAAGCACTCAACCCCACTGCCATTACAGCAATAACAAGGCCTATACCTACAATTATGCCCAGAGGTTTTTTATCCATATAGATTCAAAAATAAAAGAAAGTAAAAAAGTTGTTATTCTGTTTCTATCCAGAAGTACAACCACTGTATCCACATTCAATGCAGATACTACAACCCTCTACGAATACCAAGTTGTTTTTACATGTAGGACATAATTTGTCTTCAGAAACGGCTTCTACTTTTGGAGCCTCTAGTTGAATTTCTTCATCATGTACTTTCAATTCCAATGAAGCATTGACTTGTGATTTGATGTATGGGTTTGTGATATTTTTGGTTACAAATGCAGTCATGAACTCACTTGGTGAGACCTCAAAGATCTTTGTTGCATTCTCACTTGTCATATGAAGAACTTGTTTGTGTCTTGAACCATCACGATAAACAGTCATTCCTTTTAGACCAATTTCGTGTGCAAGTAGATATGCAGATTTTACATCTTCGACTGTTACATCATACGGCATATTGATTGTTTTTGCAATTGCATTTCCAATCCAATCTTGCCATACACCTTGAGCCATTAAATGATCAGCCCAATGGATATCCATTGCTGTAACAAAGACATCTTGCATCCATTGCGGGATTTCATCTAATCCTTTCAATGAACCATAATTGTCTGCAATCTTTTCAAGAATTTCATCTGTATAGAGACCTTCTTCTTTGAGTGCTTCTTCAAGAATCTTGTTTGTATAGAAGAATCTTCCAACAGTAACTCTCTTCTCAAACACTAAAGCAAATGCAGGTTCCATTCCGTTTGAACAGTCTGCAATCATAGATAGCGTTCCAGTTGGTGCTACTGTAGTAGTTAAGACATTTCTAATACCATGTTTTTTGATTTCTTCAATGAGTGGTTCCCATTCATATGAATGAGATTCTTTTGATTTCTCATAGTATCCAGATATTGGAATCTTTCCTTCAGGGTATTCTGTCTTTGCACAAAGTGGGAACTCACCACGAGATCTTGCTAGTGCAACACTTTCTTCCATTGAATAGTATGTTAGGGCTTCAGATAGTTTTGATTGTAGTTCATATCCTTCTTGTGAATTGTAAGGAATTTTCAATCTGTATAACAAATCTGCGACTCCCATTACACCAAGTCCAATTCTTCTAGACTCTTTTGAGGCTGTACTAATTTCTGGAACTGGATAATTATTTACATCAATGATGTTATCCAAAAATCTTGTTGTCTTTCTGATAATCTCTTCATATCCTTGCCAATCAAATTCATAGGAACCATCAGCTTGTCTTTTTGCAAGATTTACCAAATTGATTGAACCCAAGTTACATGATTCGTATGGATAGAGACTTTGTTCACCACATGGATTTGTAGCTCTAAGTGGTGCTTGTCGTGCTTTAGCAAATACATTGTATTTGTTAATTTGATCAAAGAAGATCAAACCAGGTTCTGCGCTCTTCCATGCAGATAATGCAATTAGATCAATTAGTTGATGTGCATTGATTTCTTTTACAGGTTTTCTGTCACGTGGACTACGTAGGACATAGTTACCGTCAGTTGTATTTACAAGTGCATGCCAAAAGTCTTCCCAAATTCCAACACTTACATTGAAATTTTCTAAAACTCCGGCTTCAGTTTTGTTTGTGATGAATTTTTCAACATCAGGATGCCATGCTTCAATGATTCCCATATTTGCTCCACGTCTTTTTCCACCCTGTTTTACAACTTCAGTGACTGTATTGATGATATTCATGAAGGATACTGGACCAGATGCAACACCAGATGTTGATGCTACAATGTCACCCTCTTCACGAAGATTTGAGTAGTTAATTCCAACTCCACCACCAGACTTGAAGATTAATGCTGCATCAGAAGTAGATTTCATAATTTCTTCCATGCCATCCTCCATACCAAGTACAAAGCATGCTGAGAGTTGTCCTAGTCTTCCTCCAGCATTCATCATGGTTGGTGAGTTTGGTAGGAAGTCTTGCCCAGTCATCATTGTAAAGTATTCAGTGATTTTATCTGCATAACTTTCTAGTTTTTTGCCTGCTAGCAATGTCAATAGATCTTTGAAACTTATTTTCATCTGACCTTTGTTTGCAAGAGTCACATAGTGAGTGATTAAAGATCTAAAATGCCATTTATTGAAGAAATAATCTCCAACTTTGAATTTATAATCAAAGGCATCTAGTTTTTCAAGATAAGATTTTGCTTCATCTATATCCTGCTTGTTATTTCCGGATTTGTCAAAGATTTGTGAATCATATAACATATCACCAATTCCGACTAGAATTGCGACTCGCTCAAACATTTGTGTTGGTGATTCAATAATCTCACTTTTTGAATTTCTAAATAGATATCTCGATGCTAATACTCTCAGACAGTTTAAATCGAATTTTTTAGAGACTGGATCGAGGGCTTTAAGATTTAAGACCTTCATTTTTTCGTCTCTTAATTTTCTTCTTTCATGTCTGTAAACGATGTATGCTTTTGCAATATCGCTATTACCGCTATCGATTAAAGTTGACTCTACAATATCTTGAATATCTTCAACTGTAGGTGCTCTAGAGCTTGTAAATCCTTGCTCTACTAACTTGTTAACTACATCTGCTGCTAGTTTGTCGGCAACGCCACGATCGGCTTTAGAGGTGGCTGCCAATGCCTGATATATGGCATTTGAAATTTTATCTTTATTGAAAGCCGTGACTGTGCCACTGCGCTTACGGATCTTATTGATCGTATTTTCTATTTGTGAATTGTCCATTATAATCTCCCCAAAGAGGGTTAGAAAGAATTACTGTATAAACTGTTTGTCGGATTTTCCCAAAACTTTGATTCAATAAAATTGACAACGCTCCAATTTGCGTTGGATCGGTTCTACAATAGTATGAATTTCATATAGACATAACATTACTTACAGTTAGCGATGATCGCAATGTCTGAAACTGATCAAAAAATTTTCAAAAATGATCGGAACTAGTTTTTCATCTACGATTTTCAGACAACGTAAGGTGACTTACACTTTGGACATTTATCATCAAATGGTTCATCTTTGAATCCACACTCACCACAAATTGCAGTTGGTCTTACAGGTTTGAAAGAAGGTGTAAGCGTAGATGTTTTCTCTATTGCTTTTTTGATATCATCAACTTTAGCGTCTTTGTCAATTTGTAAAGTTACAAGAAGACCTCCGTTGAGTATCTTTGAGAGTTTGTTAGATTCAACAATAACCGGACTTTTTGCAGTTAAATCAGAGACTTCTGAAGCATTAACTACAATACCTTGAGAATAGTAATCAGCATCCATAGAATTTAGGCTCGAGTTTTTACCGTATTTTTCACCATCAAGGGTTGCAAAACGGACAGAACCTTCAGTTTCAGTCATAGAAATGGCCACTGTGTCGCCTAATTCTTTGCCTTTTTTGGCACCAACATCAACTGCAGTTTCAATGACTTTGTTAAGAATATCTCGTCCTTCCTTGTTGTCTTGGAATCCAAGTATGTTAAAGACTGCTTCTTTGAGACCTACTAAATTCACAACAAGGGATACAGAACTTCTCTGCATGTATTGTGTGTTCTTTGCTAAAATTGGATTAAGTCCTCTTCTAGTAAGATCTGAAATCTCTTTCTTTCTTAATGCCATAGAAGCCAAAGCTGGTTTCATCAACAAAGCAAGTCTTGCTCTAAAGTAAGTTTCATCTTTGTTTGATTCAAATGCTAATCTTGGAAGATTGATTGAAACAGATTGTAAGGTTATTGAAAGAGGGCCAGATGTTTTAGTAGATCCATTAGTAATACCATAACTAGATGTTTGACCTTTAGCAAACATTACTTTTCCACCGATTGAAAGAATTTCAGCTACTGCTTGCGATACATCTGTAATCTTTCCTTTATCAGCATCAATTATCAAACCAATTTTTGGAATTGGTGTAATTTTTGTATAATTTTTGTATGCATTGATAATTGCTGTAATTATTTTTGTATCAGTTCCTAATTGTAAACGAATTGAAATGTTAGTACTATTTTTATTATATTTTGAAGTTGTTGATGAGGTTGCAAATGCATCAGTTAGTTTTTGTTCAAGTTCTGGAATAGATTTGGAATGTTTTGCAAACAATGGAACTAGTCCATCAAGAACAATTTCTTGTGAAGCTTCTTTTGATAAAAGAGCGATTACTACAGAGAGTGAACTTGTAATTTCATCTAGTTGTTTTGATGCAGAAATTCTTGATACATCAAGATATTTTCCTCCAAGATCAACTCCATCTTCAATCAATTCTTTAATGTTAACAAATATTGTATCAGGAATCATAGACCAAACACCAGGATTTGAAATGTGCAAGTCACCAGAAAGATGTGAGTCTGCTACATCTTTAGGTAAAATATTTGTAAGAAGATGTTCAGCAAATACTCTTTGTCCTGTATTGAACAATAATCCCTCAGCACCATTATCTACATCATCTAAATTAGAAATCATCTCTTGAACATCATAAACAGGCAGACCTAGGCGTGCTAGTTTGTTCCTGTATTCTTCATGTCCGTGCTCAAGAAGTACAGAATTAACCATTTCTCGAATTAATGCGCCTGTCAGATAGGTTGTTTGATATTTGTAAATTCTATTTTCAACTTCTTCAGTAATTTTTTGTGCTAGTTCTAGCGGAAGACTTCCTTCACGTACAAGTGATTGAATAATTTTATGGGAATTGAATTCTTCAATTGATTCAGATGATGTTCTAACATACATCTTTCCACTTTCAATAATTGATCTTTCTTCAATTTGTCTTGCTAAACTCAAAACAAGTTTTCCAAGATTTGTAATGGTGTAACGTCTTTCAGATTTATTTAATGCAACAAGTGATTGTCTGAGTAATTTTCTCAAGTGGTATGCAAATTTTCCACTTTCTTTTTTTGATTTGAAACCAGCTAGGGATTTTAGTTCAGAATAAGTCAATGGGCCTTTAGAATTTAGGATTCTTAGGATATCAATTCTGTTTGGACTGGCCATGACAGAAAAGATCATTCTGACACGTTTTGAGGTGGATTGTAAGATTCCGCCTCTTTTTGGATCAGAGTCGTCTACGTCGTCATCTAGATCCATACCCAACTCAGAATCATCATCTAGTTCAGCACCAACATCTAGGTCTAATTCCAAATCTTCCTCGGTTTGTTTCACTGTTGTTCCTAAAATTAATGAAGTAAATAAGACTTGTGACTAGATAATTTGTTACGATTTTTGATCATATTCGTAAAAGATAAAAGATCTTTAAAGAAGATCATTTTGTTTATTTTTCTTGGACATCAAGTGAAAATTCTGATGTAGAAAGTTTCTGTCCACATGACGGACACTTTCCATTTGTTGGATTGAGTACGTCTTTTAGAGATTTTAACATCTTCATGTTTGTGATCTTTTCTCCGCATTTACCACATGTAATTTCAACTGACATGAATAGATTAAATATGTAAAATAATTAAGAAACGATTTTGATTTTTTTTAATAATTCAAGCAAATTATTTTACTGTTTTTCGATAAGAATTCCGCGTTCATCAAAACCAGCAATTTTTGCTCTAGTACCAACAGGGAGATCTGCAGGAGTAGCTATATTTGGCATAAATCCTGAAATTCTCAAATTCACATCATCTAATTGAAGGACAACAAAGGCGTATGGAGTATATTTTTCAAAGCCTGCAGGCGCCACAGTGATTATAGTATAGGTGGCAACTGAGCCTACACCGTCTAAAACAGTATCCTCAAATCCCTTACTACCACATTTTAGACAATAATATGCCGTAGACAAATGGAGATATCCACATTCAGTACATTTGTGAGTTAGAAGCTTGCCTTGTTTGGCAAATTCAATAAGTTGTTCTTCAATAGTCATTTTATACACTTTGGAATACGTGAACAGCACAACTTGCACCTGTTGCACCAAAGTTATGAGTTAAACCAATTTTTGCATCTTTAACAGTTCTTGCACCAGCTTTTCCAGTTAGTTGATCAAATACTTCTACTACTTGTCCAACACCTGTTGCACCAATTGGATGTCCTTTTGATTTAAGACCACCTGATGGATTAATAGAAATGTCAGAATTTAATTTTGTTCTACCTTCACGAACAGCTTGAACACCTTGTCCTTTATCAAAGAATCCCAAGTCTTCAGTGTCAACTACTTCTGCAATAGTGAAACAGTCATGTACTTCTGCAAAGTCAATATCTTTTGCAGTTATACCTGCCATCTTGTATGCATCTGCTGCTGCAAGCTTTGTACTTGGAATTGTTGTCATATGTTCACGTCCTTGTAATGCAGCAGGTGAACCACCTCTGCCTGAACCAATTACTTCAATGTAATCACCACCATGTGCTTTTGCAAACTTTTCAGAACAAAGAATAACAGAACTTGCACCATCAGAAAATGGACAGCAGTCATAAAGTTTTAGTGGACTTGCAACTACTGGAGATTTCATTACATCGTCAATAGTAATTTTCTTTTGCATGTGAGCTTTTGGATTAAGAAAACCGTTATCGTGATTTTTCACTGCAACTGCTGCAAAGTCTTCTTCAGTTGCATCAAACTCTGTCAAGTAAGCTCTTGCCATTGATGCAAACAATCCTGGAAACGATGCACCGGCTTGACCTTCATAAAAAAAGTCAGAACAATATGCAAAGTAAGTTGTTGTCCATTCAGTTCCTGTGTGAGTTACTTTTTCAACACCGGTTACAACTAGACAATCATAAAATCCTGCTGCAACATTTGCATAGGCTTCTCTAAAAGATACAGAGCCACTTCCACATGCGGACTCTATAGTTAATGATGGTTTATCTGGAATTCCTAATCGGCTCATCAATACTGGACCGAGGTGGACTTGCTTGTCAGCAACTCCGAAAACGTTTGAAATGTATGATGCTTGAATGTCTTTTGGGGAGATTCCTGCACTTTCTATGGCTGAAACTGACGCCTGAGTAGTGATATCTGCTATACTTTCATTTAATTTTCCATATTTGGTGCTACCAGCGCCAAGAACACAAACCTTTTCCACAAATGTCACTGACCCATTTCCCTATAAAAATTGTTTTAGTAAATTCATCATAGAAAATGCCAAGAAGGAAATCAAGTCTCAAAACTGTACAGATCAAAAAGCCTACAATGAGACATGTCGTCAAAACAACAAAATCAAAAACTAGCATCTTCAAAAAAGAAATCATTCAATATTTTGATAGTAATGGATTCCTATCTTGGTCCTCAAAAGAGAGAAAATACATTATTCTTGGGACAAATTCTCCAAAAAACGGTCTAGTACCATGTCCTGAATGCAAGCTTGGAGAGTTAATGGTAATTAAAAATAAAGCCACACGAAAACGATTCATGGGTTGTTCTAACTTTTATGGTGGATGTAAAGCATCATCACCGTTATTACAAAAAGCAAGAATGAGGGCTATGAAAAAACCATGCGATATATGCAAATGGCCAATGATAATTTTTCGTTATTCACGAAATCAGAAATGGACTAAACAGTGTGGAAATTTTAATTGTGAAAGCAGAAAAATTAAGCCTTCAAAGTAGGATAAACATCAGTTCTTCTGTTTTTTAACAAGGGTAAAATTTTTCGTGTTTGTTTTACTTTGTTCAAATCAATGTTTACAAAACTAATTCCTTGCTTCTGTTTCATGTCAAGTATGATTTTACCATAAGGATCAACTACTAAACTTCGTCCACAGTAAATGTTTCCAACTTGATCAGGTGCGATAACATAGCATCCATTTTCAATTGCACGTGTTTTATTAATTGTAATCCAATGTTCTTCTTTCATGTTACCTTTCACCCAAGCAGATGGTGCAACTAGTATTTCTGATCCTGCAGCTGCAAGTGATCTTGACATCTCTGGGAACCTCAAGTCATAACATATCATCATTCCAATTTTTCCTATAGATGTTTTAACTGGCTTTGCAATTTTTGAACCTGATTTCATCTTGTCTGATTCTTTGAATCCCAATGCATCATAGAGGTGTATTTTACGATAAGTAGAGATTACTTTACCGGATTTATCAATGACAAATGCAGTATCATAAACACGATTTTTTGTTGTGCTTTTCTCATAAAATGAGCCTATAACTTGGATTTTGTTTTCTTTTGCAGCTTTTACAAGAGTACTAACAAAATTTCCATTAATTGTTTCAGACAAATCTGCTAATTGTTTTGGAGTTTGTGCCGAGTTTGTGTAAAACATCATAAATTCCGGAAATGCACATAAAGTTGCTTTTTTTGATGCAGCTTTTGAAATAAATGAAATTATTTTTTTGAGATTTACTTCTTTGTTTGTTGATGCTGTGAATTGTACTACTGCAACTTTCATGAATTTGATTGATTGTATTATAATAAAAGGATAAACTTGTGGTACAATTTAGAAATGTACCATTTTCTTATTATGCAAATTCATTGTATTCAATACAAACCGATCATAGTGTGTATGTCAACCCTAGACTGGAGGGGATATTTTCCAGTCAAATATTTTTAAAAATAATTAAAGTTGGTTTCCTGCTAAAAACCAATTTTCTTTAGGATTGTCTTCAAAAACAACAATAACGTGACTTTCTTTTGTTTTTAGAATATCAACTGCTGATTTTGTGATTGCTTTTGCGTATTCGTCCTTTTGTTCCTGAGTTCTACCAGGATACATTGACACTGTAATCAGAGGCATGTGAATTTCAAATGGATTGGGGGATTTATTCTTTCAATAATCTGGTCTGTAACCATAACGTGTCCCATACATAGAATCAGAACGATGAGTTTTTTTTGTAGATATAGCCAGCTGCTAATCCTACTAAAAATCCTCCAATGTGTGCAAGAAATGCTACTCCACCACTTGATGCACCAAATCCACCAATAAAAAATGGAATTAAATTCTGAAATACAAACCAAAAAGGTAAGAACCATCTAGCTTGAACATGCATCATAAAGTATCCCATAAGAGTTAGAATTCTAGCTCTTGGGAAAATAATTAGATAAGCTCCGAGAACTCCCGAAATTGCACCGGATGCACCAACTGCAGGAATAGGACTTGTAGGTTCACCTAAAACATGAATTAATCCAGCAACAATTCCCCAAATTAAATAAATTAAAAGAAATTTTAATTTTCCAAATTTGTGTTCTATATTATCACCAAATACCCACAAAAATAACATGTTACCACCAAAATGCAAAAGTCCTCCATGCATGAAAGTAGAAGTCAGTAAAGAGATGTATGAAACACTTGGACAAGAAAGTGAAACTGTACCACCACCAAAATTAATGAGAGATGCAGTAGCACCGGTAATACAATTTGGGACAGCACCCCAATTGTAATACATGCTGATTGTATTTGCATGAATTCCACTTGCATCTACCATTTCAAAATCAAAAAATTGTCCAGTAATTGCAACTTGAATAAAAAATACAATTGTATTTGTTATGATTAATCCAATTGTAATTTTAGGCTTAAAACCAGGTGGAGTTGGGTTTTCATCTTTTAAAGGAATCATGAATTAATTCAATTCAATAAAAATCGTATAATAAGATTATTTAGTATTTTAAAATATAAGATGAGAAACAGTTACCAAAATGACTCCTTTGTTTCTCACCTAACTATGGCCTGTGTAATTTACTATACAATAGATAAAAACAAAATTGGTACATTCGTAAGATGTATTAAAAAAATGAAAAAGAAAAAAGAATTTTAAGATTATTCTTCTGGGTGGTGTTCAACATCAACAAGTAGACCTTTTTTATCTAATTTATCACAGATTTTTTCGCCATCACTTGTTGGTTCAATAAATCCTCTAAGAACACCTACTCCTCCATCACCATGAATCATTGTGAAAAGATTTCCCTCACACAAATTCTTTAGTTGTGAAGTTAAAGTTTCTGAGTTATCGTGACCACCATAAGTTTGGTTTTCATCACTATCATCCCAAATTCCTTTAATGATTCCTTTAGTTGGTTTTACAACTAAATCATTATCATCTTCTCCAGGTGCTTTGTAGACATTAAGAACATGTGCTCCTCCAGTACCTTCATGAAGATGTAATTTACTAACATCATCAGAAGTTTCTAAAGTTGCTCCACCACTAATATCCATATTTTTAATGGATATTCTATACTTTAGAGCATCACCATGTTTATCCAACCAAAATTTAGCTGTAGCAGTACCTTCAAAATCCCCAGGGGTAGAAGGAACAGCACTTAATGTTGCAGTAAAGCTTGGATCTTTCTTAAACTTCCACTTGTTATCTGCAGCTTCTGCTTCTTGTAGTGTCACTACAGTGACAGCAGAAATTGCGAGTATTGTAGCTAGTGAAAATACTAGCAAGTTTGCTTTTGTTTGCATTATAAATGATTTCCAGTTTTTTTATAAAACGAATCTGGGTTATTCGACGAATGTACCTATCAAATTACAATTATTTTTCTTTTTACAAGATTTTCAATTATATTTAGAAACTCATCATCAGAAATCTTTTCTTCATGCCACCATTCTGTTGAAATTTTTACCCATGAAGGAACATCCCATTGTGATTCAGCAATTACATCTCTTTCAGGGACTGATGCAATTTGTTTTTCAAAAAGGAAATCGATACCTTCTAGAAATTCTGAATCAGAAATCTGATTGTTTACCCACCAATCAGCATTAGTCTTAATCCACTGTGGAATTTTTGGCATTTCAGGAGGCAATCCTTTATCAAAACCGGAAATTTTAAGCGTACCCTGTGATGTAGGTCCAACTGTAAATGCAACATGCCAAAAGCCCATCTCATCTATACTTTGAATAAAATCTACTGGTTCATCATTTAGAGTAACAGAAAATTTTTCATTTCCAGAAATTGGTGGGAATTCAAAATTTGCATATGTCTCTAATGGATAACTATTGTAACCTCTAATGCTAAGAGTTGTTCCTGATTCATCAAATTTTGCAGCAGAATACCATGCACCTGAGTCATATCTAAAATCAAAATTTCCATCATTTTTCTTTGCAGTAATTGGAATTACAGTAGTATCAACGGGTGCAAAACAGCTGTAATAGAACACATCTTGAGTAATTGCAGGATCTGGATACATTGAGAAATCTAAAATTTCCCCGGGTTCAATTTTTTCAATAAATTCAATGTTTTGTGTAATATCTAATACATTTTCATATCCATGAACAACAGCATAGATTTTAGGATAAAATATGGTTTGATCACCTGTGTTTTGAATTCTTCCTGTAATGTGACCATCATTATATTTTATCAGAGTTTTGTCATACAATATTTGAATTGGAATTTCATGTGTAATTGCTTTTTGGAATGTTATTTCAGGATTAACAAGTATTGGAGTATTAGATAATAACTCAGGGAATTTTATCTTAAATGGTATTTCTTTTTCAGGGCCTAATGGAACATGGTTAATTATTTTTGAAATTGTTTTAGAATCATCAATTACAGAAACAGTAATTGTTGGTACTACTCCAAAATTATTTGTATTTTTTACGTTCCCTACAACAGTATAGATTCCATTAGAATCAAAATATCCTAGATATTCATGTAATGGGATATAGACATCAGCAAATGCTAATTGAGGAACAAACAACATGACAAATAGAAATCCAAATAATATTGGAATTTTTGAGGCTAAATTTCTAGAAGGAATTGATAATATCTTCGAATCCAGCTGTTGGTTTTTCAAGTAAGCTTGGTCTATAGTCTTCAATTAATTTATCAATAAGATCTCTTGCTTTAATATGATATCTCTTTTTTAATTCTACTAATCTAATCTCTACTAATCCATCATCTACAATTTGTGATAGATACAAGGAAACTGTTGATGGTGATTTTTTAACTGCCTTTACTAGTTGTGAAAATTCTAATCCATCATTTTCAATTAATGCAAGTAACAAATCCCGAGGAGTTTGTTTTCGTAAAGCTTTGATTACAATTGATTCATCTTCGGTAATTTTTGGTGGATAAAATCTTGATTGACGCGGTCCACGAATCACCTTGATGATACCGCTTTTTTCTAATTTACCAAGATAATGACTCAATACTCCATTTTTTAATCCAGATGAACGCATAATTTCTCGGAATTGAATTCCCGGATTTTGTTCAATGATTTGTTGTAATTGTAAATCCCTATCAGTCATTTCTAAAGACTCCTAATGCCAATAACCCTAATGTCAAAAATGTCAATAAATGTCCTACCTCAGAGAGAGTCACATCACCAATATCAAAGACGGATGGCCATGTAGCATCCACTAGTAAAACAACTTCTGCTGCAATAAAATTGGTAAAAGCTGCAGCACTAAGTAAAAGTCGCTTTGTTCTTAATCTATAATATGCAAAAGTTGCAAGTACTGAGATAAAGACTGCAAGTGTAATTCCACCAACATGCAAAAAGATGTGTGCTAAATGATAACCATGTAATAAATGTGGAATAATTATCGGCATTGCTAAAATTGCAATAACACCAGCAACAACAATTGAAAACAATGTGGATTTTCTCTCAACTATTCTCTCAGGCCTAAACAAAGTGATCAAAATATCGATTTTAGAGATTTAAAGTGACTGGTTCATTGATCGAATAGGAATCGATCAAACACTAAGAATTCCAAATTTTATCATAAACTCCAAACCTTGAACAAATGTTATATCATCTATTTGACCATCTGCCCACCATGCAGCATTGTTTCTAATCCAAGAAGGGATTTCCTGAGATTCTGAAGTTTCTTGTTGTGTTTGTGGAATTAGAATAATTTTATTTTGAATCATATATTCAATTCCTTGAATGAATGTTTTATCATCTATTTGCTCTTGAGACCACCACAATGCATTGTTTCTAATCCAATCAGGAATTGAAATCTCATTTGATGCTATTCTATCAATTACAACAGGAAATGTTGCCTTTGCAAGTTTGTTGCCATCTAAATTTTTGAAATTAAGATTTACAATGCCAGTTACATCATCGGGAATCATAAATTCTGCAATGTTATGTTCATCTCTAGAATCAGTACTAATTCCATTTTTTTCAAAAATTATTCTTTCATTTTGAGTTACTGAAAATTCATAATTTGTCGCAACTGGTTTATTCTTTAAGAAAATATCAGTTACATCAAAAAGTATTTTTGCATTTGAATTTGATTTTAGATTTTCAGGTTCTGAAGACACAAGAATTCTAAATTGCCCATTATCAGTAACTGCACTAAGATGAGCATAATCACGATCTGGAGTTATAATAAAGTCCATTCCATTTTGGTTTGAATTATTATCAAAAATTTTCTGTAACTCTTTTTGATATATTATAAAATGAACAATTCGTCCATCAGCAAAAAAGTCATCAATGTTTACAATATCTTGTGATAATTGTACTCCATTGACATACATTGTAAATCCAGATACTAGTAAATCACCAAATTTTTTTGGAATTACCAATTCTTGATGAACTACTGATGTTTGATTGATGTTAGATTGACTCCACTCAAACGGCATGAAAAAGCTAATTTCTTTAGAATTAGGATCATAATTGAAATTTGAAATTTTATCATAGTAAGTAATCACATGAATGTTTTGTTCACCAAAGTTTGGATCAACAAAATCATGTCTAGATGTTTGAGCTATTGAAATTCCGGCGTTAAAGACTAGAGGCTCATCTAATTTTTGAGAATATCCATCAGCAGTCAATACACTAACATCTAATTTGTATAATCCACCTTCGCTTAGTTTAGGTCCTTTAACATGAACCATTCTGCTTTCAAGACCCAATAATGACCCAAATAGCCCTCCTCCATTTTCTTCCTCTAAAATAATTGAATCAGTTTCTTCGGATACAAAATTAAAAACTATGAATCCATTGTCTGCTTTGAATTCTTGCTCAAAAAGAAATTCTTCTCCACGTTCAGACTTGATAAGAAATGTAACATCTCGTAGAGTAATTTTTGAATTAAAATCAATTAATGAAATTGATATTTGCTGATCATCACTTGTATTAGGATCACTTTTTGATGATGATACTTCCAAAGTTACTAGTTTACCATTTAGATCAACTGGTGGAAAAGTTTCACTTCCTACGCCATGGCCATAGACATTATCAAATCCAACAATAGATAAAATTATTAAAAATGCAAGTAATGGAAAACTTTTCAATCTAGGTCCACTTGTCAGGATTTTTCTTTCGAATTTCTTTTCCATCAACTGTAATCTGATCTTGTTCTTCAAAAACTGTATGCCATCTACCGTTGTCAGGAAAAATTTTATTCATTTCTTCAACTTTATCACTTGTTGGTGCCTTGTTCATCAAAGCTCCCCATCTCATGTTAGGAACTTTTGGCATGATATCATTGATGTCTTTCATTATACTATCACTTTACTGAATTTGTTTAAAAACCTATGATTGAATTCTCATAATTCCTTCTTTAATCAAATATTGAATTCCTTGAATGAATGAATCATCATCGATTTGTCCTGCTGCCCACCACTCTGCATTGTTTTTAATCCAGCCTGGTATATCACTTGAACCAGAACCAATTCCTTGTGAAGTTGGAGGAATTTTTAGAACATTTTCTTTAATCAAATATTGAATGCCTTGAACAAATGAACCATCATCGATTTGTCCTGCTGCCCACCACTCTGCATTGTTTTTAATCCAACTAGGAATTGGTGTTTTTTCAGGTATTGAAGTTGTTGGAGAACCTGGACCAATCTCAATTATTGCTGAACCAATTCCAGCATACTTTGGATCATAATCCAATCCAGTTCCATAAACTAAGATATCAACACGAATTTGACCAGCAGATGGAACAAAGATTTTCTGTATATCTAATCCTTCAATGGATGTAATTCCAGGATTGAGAGGGTCATCTCCATCATTTCGAGCTATTTCATTATCAAATTCATCTAAAACAACATAGGCGTATTTTAGATCTTTGATTAAATCTCTATTTTCATTAAAGAATGTAAACTCAAATGGAACATTCTGATTTGCACCATATTTTCCATCCCATGAAATGTTAACTGTTGTTGGGACTTGTTCAAAGCTTTTAGTATCTACTAGATAAAATTCAGTAGAACTTTTTGATATTTCTGCTAATGGAACTAATTTCAAATCCATTTGTTGATTATCATAATTAGAAGGCCCAAGAGTTTTGTTAATTTTCTCTAATTCATTTTTGGTAATTAAGAAATGAACAATGTTTGAATCCTCTGATGAATATGGATCATTAAGTAATGCTCTCTGATCAATTTCAACACCATTAACATATCCTTTGAATTGCTTCCCATCTGCATAAGGTGCAAATGATTTAGGAACTCTTACTTCTTCATGTACTACTTGTACCAAGTTTACATAATCAGGACTCCAATCAAATGGCATATCAAATGAAATTGAATTATCAGATGTATCAAATTCAAAGTTATCAACATCATCATAGTATGTTTTTATAACTACTGGGATTTCTTCAGCATTTGCTGTTTGGAAAGAAAATTTTTGTTCTTGTGCAACACTGACAAAAGTCTCATAGCTTAGTAAATTAGCTAATACTGTTCTTGGACTAGTAGCAGCCTCTATGTCAACTCGAATCTTATACAATCCACCTTTTACAAATATAGGACCTGTAATTGATGGTCTTCCACAAATTTCTAAATTATCATCAGTGCATGCTGCACCTTGAACAAATAATGCACCAGGTGCACTAACATGTTCAGAACCACCATAAATGGAGCATTTTTCAAGAAGGCTTTCATTACATCCAGTTTTTGGTTTAATTTTCACATCTAATCTACCATCTAAATCATAAAACAAATTTCTAGCTAAAAGTTCACCACTTTGCCAAACTTCTATTCTGTAAGTTACTTTGTCAAGATTCTTGTCAGTTAATGTATCAAAGAATCGTATTTGCATGTTAGCAGAATCAAGTTCTCCAACTGTAATATCAGATGGACTCAATTGTGTACGAACAGTTACCTCCATATCACCAAATGTTAGTGGTTCAGCTTGATCTCCACCAAGTCCATGTCCAAATGCATCAGGAAGAACAGTGGCAATTGAGAAAATACCAATAATTGAAATGAATAATGTAAACTTGCTATACAATACAAAAATTGCGTTCATTCCATATTTAAAGCTGGCACAGTATTCCTATGCGTGATAATTTTTTTCATTTGAAAAACAGAGTACGACTTTTATTTCCGATTTTTAAAGTAAGTATATGAAAATTTTACTTGTACTGTTACTAATTCCATTATTGACTATTCCTGCATTTGCAGAATCCCAAACTTTACCTACTGAGAAAGGAACACTTGATGTAAAATTAACACATGATGAAATAGAACCAAATGTTCAAACAAAAATCAATATTGATTTTCTAAATCCTCAAACCAAAAAAATTCAAGAGCATATTGATTATACAATATCAGTTTCTAAAGATGGAGAAAAAGTCTTTGGACCAATTCCACTAACTCATACTTCAGTTGGATCAGTTAAGATTCCAATTGAATTCAATCTTGGCGAAGGTGTGTATACAATGGACTTTGAAATCGAAGGAATTCTATTTCAGCCAATTCCTACTGAAACAGTATCATTTGATATTACAGTAGGAGAAGCACATGCACAACCAACACCAAACAATGATGTTCCACCTACTGAAGAAAATGGTGGATGTTTAATTGCAACTGCAGCATATGGTTCTGAAATGGCGCCACAAATTCAACAATTACGAGAACTTAGAGATAATACTGTATTATCAACAAAGTCTGGAATTGCTTTTATGAGTGGATTTAATCAATTCTATTATTCATTTTCACCTAGTGTAGCTGACTATGAAAGAGAGAATCCTGTTTTCAAAGAAATTGTAAAAGTTGGATTAACTCCAATGCTATCATCATTATCATTACTTAATCTAGTTGAGATTGATTCAGAGCAAGAAATACTGGGATATGGAGTCTCCATCATTTTACTAAATATTGGAATGTATGTTGGAATCCCTGCATTTGGAATTCTAAAGTTGTACCAGTTTAGAAAAAACTAGTTCCAAGTCTGGAAATTCCAGTGAGGTTTTTATGTATCCAACCAAGTAATTTGTTTAATGAAGACTAAAGCAATTAGCTCTTTCTTCGTACTATTTGCTATCGTAGCTGGTATTGTCGCAATGGCACCAGGTGCATATGCAGATCATGCTGAAGTAACAGTTATTCCAGCAGCAGGTTCTGGTTCTCCAGGATGTGAAGAAACACCAGAAGGATGTTTCATTCCAATGATTGCAACTGTCGATGTTGGTGGAAAAGTAATTTTCTCAAACACTGATAGTGCAGCACATACATTCACATCAGGAGAGGCAACAGATTCTGATTCAGTCGGAGTAGTATTTGATTCTAGTTTAGTAATGGCTGGAAACACATACGAATGGACTCCAACTGAAGTAGGTGATCAACCATACTTCTGTATAGTTCATCCATGGATGGCAGGAATAATCACAGTACAAGGAATTGAAGAAGACGATCATGGTGATGAAATGATGATGCCAACAGGTGCTGCATCAGCAACAGGAATGTTGTCTGACGGTACTAAAGTTTCAATTTGGACAACAGCACCAACAAAAGGTGAGATGATGGAAATCAGTGTTCAATTTGAAGGTGCAGAACATGTCAATCACGATATGAAAGTCACACAAAATGGTAATACAGTGCTAGATGATAAAGCTGCACACCATCACGATGGAAAAGGAGTTCATACAACAAAAGCTCTTAGCACATCTGATCCAGTAAATGTAACAATTACTTTCCAAGGTTATGGAGTAAATGATCCAAAGACTGGACCAATTGGTGAACAAGTAGTATTCTCAAACGTTGTCCCAGAATTTGGTACAATTGCAATGATGATACTAGCTGTAGCAATCATAAGCATCGTAGCAGTAACTGCAAAATCTAGAGTCGTTCCAAGATTTTAGGAATTCCTCTTTTTCTATTTTCTTTTTACTAATGATATTATTGCCAAGATTATAGCTGCTGATGCAATGGACAAACCAAATATTGCAAAGTCATAAGATTCACCACCACTTGAAGAAATTTTAGTTTCACCTGAGTTTAGTTTAGAAATATCTTGTTGCAATGATGAAATTGCATTTTTTAGTGCAACAATATCAGTATCTCCAGCACTAGAGGATGGAGGAAAATCTAAGATTGCAGTAGGCTCGACATCTTCTACAGGTATTTTGATATCAACAAAAACACCATCAATCTCGCCTTTTAATTCTACAGAATAACTTCCAGTTTTTGTAGGAATAATAGGTGAGAAATAATAACCCGGCTTTGAATCAGAATTGATATCTATTTTTTTGGATGCGCCTCCAAACATCACTGTAGCATCAATATTTTTGAAAACATTTGTAACTGCTTTACGCGTACCTTCTGTTTCTCCAGCCTCAGTGAACTTGAAAACAAGATCATTTCTAATACCAACCACTGGTGGTTCAATTCCCCATCCAACTTCAATTTCATATTGTTCTACATGAACAGTGGTATGCGCAAATGAAGGAGTAATCATTCCAACTGAAAGTAATATTGCCACAAGGCCGAAAAATCCTATCCTCACGACCATCAATGAATGATAATAGGTTATTATCTTTATGTAAATTGGTACAAATTTAGAATTTGTAAACTGTTTAAATTGTCATAAATGATCTTATCAACAAATGAGAAAATTTCTAATATTTTTACTTGTCTTATCATTC
The DNA here is from genome assembly GCF_013407165.1 of Nitrosopumilus oxyclinae. Lineage (NCBI taxonomy): Archaea > Thermoproteati > Nitrososphaerota > Nitrososphaeria > Nitrosopumilales > Nitrosopumilaceae > Nitrosopumilus > Nitrosopumilus oxyclinae. Next base: position 1,465,061 of record NZ_CP026994.1, read on the forward strand.
ATTTCCATCCCATTAGCAGCAGCTCATCCATTTACAGAAGAAACTATTCCAAGTTTGGAATCTAATGCACCTACAGGTACAACAAAAGTAATTGTATTTTTTTCAGAACCAGTTGATATCAACTTTAGTGAACTCAGAGTGCTTGACAATAATGGAAATCAAATAGATAACAAAGATACGAGTTACTATCAAGGAGAATCATCCCTTATTGTTACAACACCTCCTTTAGAAGATGGAGTTTATACTGCAACAACCAAAGTCCTCTCCAAAATAGATGGACATCTTGTTCCAGGGGCATTCTTGTTTGCAGTAGGGGATGTTGACATTAGCGGAATAGTAGATGTTGATAGACCATCTGAGCTTGTATTTTTACCTGAGGCAGGGGCAAGATTTCCTGGAATTGTTGGTCAAACAATTGTTCTAGGAGTTGTAATTGCATCTCTAATGATTTGGGGAACACAAAACAAACATTCTATCAAAGAAGAATTAGAAAAAATTGAATCAATTCATCATGGAAAATTTATGTCACTTACGGGAATTGGCCTCGGATTAGTTTTTGTTTCTGATATTTTGATGATTGCAGTACAAACTATACGACTAGAAACATCTCCATTAAATGCGATACAAACTGACTTTGGAAATATTTGGCTAATCAGAATGGCAATTACAGTAATTTTATTAGGAATTTGGTTTGGATTAGACAGGAAAAAAACTCTATCAAAAAAGAATCAGATTCCAATGCTTGTAATGTCACTTGCATTAATTGCTACTACAAGTTTAATCGGACATGGTGCAGCTAGTGGAGAAATACCTGCAGTTGTATTAGATTACATTCACAACCTAGTTGCAGCTGTATGGATAGGAGGAATATTTTATTTTGTCTTTACATTATTACCAACATTTTCTCAACTCAAAGAATCAAATAGAGAAAAGATGAGTTTGGTACTTATTCCACGATTTTCAATAGCGTTTATCATCTCAGTAGGAATTGTAATTATTACAGGTCCAACACTTTTGTGGTTCTTAGAAAGCGATGTTGGGCTAATCACTGAATCAGTGTATGGTCAATTAATCATTCTCAAAATAGCAATTGCTGCAATTATGGTAGGGTTAGGAGGCTTTTTCCAATTTAAAATACAAAAAAATGCAGAAAAAAATTATTCATCGGGAAAAATTTCTGTTCATAAAAAATTAAAAAGATCACTTAAGGTAGATGCAACGTTAGGGATTATTCTACTTGGAGTAGTTGCGTTACTAGCTAATGGAACATTGCCTGCAGGTGAAATTCAAAAAGTTGGTGCTCAAGAGATTGTTTATGGGTTTAAAACTACAGAATTTTCAGAAAATGCAAAATTCATTATTGATATATCTCCATTTTCAAGCGGAGCTAACACCATTCTAGTTACAGTAAGTGATTTTGAAGGGAATCAACTTTATGATTCAGACCAAATTCATGTGAAAATATCAAACCCATCAAAGAATATTTCTCCAATAGAAGTTCCAATGTCAATAAAGAATCCATCTGATCCAATTCAATTCCAAGGGGAATTAACATTTGGGTTTTCAGGAGAATGGTTAGTTGAGATCGAATCTAAAAGAACTGAGAATGCAAATGAATCAGTAATGTTGAATTTACTTGTAAAACCTAGATTAACAGATATTCAAACTCAAGTTGTTGAATACAATTTGCCAGAAGATGCAAAACCACTCTTCTTAGTTTATGATGGAAAAGATTCTTTGTGGATTAGTGATGCATCTGCTCCTAAATTATGGCAATTCTCACTTGAAACAAATGAATTTACACCATATTCATTTGATGGTTTAGCTACAACTTTTCTAACACAAGATAGTAAAGAAAGAATTTGGTTTACAGATCCACCAAGAAATCAAATTGGATTTATTGATATTAAAAGTAAAGAAATCACTACTAAAACTCTTCCAAAACTAGATCCAGTAATTTCAGAAAATACACCAGTATTCATTCAAGCAGATTTTGATGATAATATTTGGATTACAATTGTTAACAAAGATAGAATTCTAAAATATTTACCAGAAGAAGATATCTTTAAAGAAATAGTTTTGCCAGATAGACAATCATTTCCGTTTGCATTAACTATTGATGAAGATGGAAAGATTTGGTACACAGCAACAGGTGCAGGTAAAATAGGATTCATAGATCCACAAACTAATGAATTAACTCAGATTTCAACTGAGACAATTTTACAAGCACCAGAAGCTTTGATTTTTGATAATGATGGAAATCTATGGATTGCAGAGCATACAGGCTTGGCAATTACTAAATTTAATCCAATTTTAGAGACATTTAGCAGGATAACTGTGCCTGATAAGGAAGCATTACCTTTTGGTATGACATTTGACAGATATGGAAACATTTGGTTTGCACAACATACTGTTGATAGTCTAGGCGTTTATGATCCAGATAACAATGATTTGATAGAGATTCCAATTCCAACTGAAACATCATTTACTCAGTTTATGGCATCAGATGGAAATGACAATGTTTGGTTTATTGAACAACAATCAAATAAAATTGGCACTGTAAAGTTAACAGAAATTCCAATCAGCATTTCACAAATTCAAGAGTCAAATAGTTTAGAGATAAAATATACTGAACTTGCATCACCATTGATTGCCTTAGGAATTATTGCAACATCATTGTTTTTTGTAAAGAGTGTAAAAGATAAACGAAGATTAAATTCTTTGATTAATTCTTAGATAGCAATCCAGCTGATTTTATTCCCATAGTTCCTGCAAGTAATCCAATTGCAATTAAAACAATGGTTCCTGCAGGAGTAATATCAAAGATGTAAGAGACTAGAATTCCTACTACAACTGAGAAAACAGAAAAACTCATTGAAATTATTGCTGTTTGTTTGAATCCTTTACCATACATTATTGCTGTAACATTAGGAATTACAAAGAGAGCTGAAATCAACAATACACCTACAAGTTGAATAGATGTAACTACAGTAATTCCTGCCATAAAAACAATCAAGTAATTTATTTTTTCTACAGGAATTCCACTAACTTTGGCTTGTTCTTCATTGAATGTTGAATAAAGAAGTTGACGATAAAGCAAGAGAATTACAATTAGAATTGCCCCAGTTAATGCTAAAACTAGAACAGTATCATCTACACTAACTAGTAGAATACTACCAAATAGAAAACTAAAGATATCAATTGTAAATCCTCCAGATAAACCAATAATTACAAGCCCAACTGCTATGCCTGAGGACAATAGTACGGCAATAGATGCATCACCAGAAATGTTGTATCTATCTTTGACTTTAGTAATTATCAGTGCACTAGCAATAGAAACAGCATATGCTGTCCATAAAGGATAAACACCTGCCAGTAATCCTAAAGCAATTCCTCCAAATGATGAATGGGCTATTGCATCACCAAACAATGAATAACGTCTTAAAACTAGAAACAACCCAACAACTGAACAAAGAATTGCAATTGCAACTCCAGAAATTAATGCTCTATGCATAAAACCAAAAGTTAGAATTTCAAAAGACATGATTAATGATGATGCATGTGTTCCTGCATTGAAGCCTCAGAGTATTGCTTGACTAATTCATCATCTGAAAAAAATGTTTCAGATTCACCATGAAAGAACAAAGTTCTATTCAAACATGCGACATGATTTGCTAGTTTGTTTACTGCATCCAAATCATGGGATGACCAAATAATTGTAATTTTTTGTTTAGAATTTAATTCACGTAAAATACTGTAAAACAGATCAATGCTTTGTTGATCAATTCCTGTCACGGGTTCATCTAAGATCAAAATTTTTGGATTATTTACCAAAGCTTTTGCAATAAAGACACGTTGTTGTTGACCACCTGACAGTTCGCCTATTCGTCTATTACGTAATTCATGTATCCATAACTGTTGTAAAACCTCATCAATTTTATTCTCATCAGATTCTTTTCTTAATCCCATTCTAACCACATCGGTAACAGTTACTGGAAAATTATTTTCAAAGATTGGTTTTTGTGGAACATATCCAAGTTCTTTTAGATAATTTTTTGATGTTTTTATGTCCTCATCAAAAAATTTGATTGTACCTTTGTATTTGGTATTGAGTCCAAGCATTGATGCAAAAAGTGTAGATTTTCCTGCTCCATTAGGTCCAATTATGCCTAGAAAATCACCTTGGTTAACAACTAAACTAACATCATCAAGAGCCTTAACATCTGGATATTGAACCGTCAAGTTGTTAATTTCTACTACTTTCAACATAATGCCTCCTTTAGATTTTCAAGGTTTTGAGACATTTTTGAAATATAATCATCTTCAGATACAATTTCAAGTGGAGATAAAACTAAAACTTTACCACCTATTTCATTTGCAATAATTTGTGATGTTTTTGTGTTTACAGTTTCTTCACTAAAAATTATTTTAATATTCAATTCTCTAGCTGTTGAAATAACATTCTCTAATGTTTTTGCAGTTACTTCTCCATGAGAATTAGTTGTTGCAACAATAGTATGTTGATTTAAATCATATTCATCTGCAAAATAAGAAAAAGCATCATGAAAAGCAATGAAATCTTGTTTGCATTCGGATAATTCATTTTTAATTTTTGAATCTAATACATCTAATTTTTTATTATATTCTTCTGCATTTGTATGATAAAATTGTGCATTATTAGGATCAGAATTTGAAAAAGCATTTGCAATATTTTGAACTTGTATTTTTGCATATACAGGATTTAACCAAATATGTGGATCTCCTAGAAGATGATCATGTTCATCATGTTTTTCTTCAGACTGAATTTTACTAATTCCTTTACTTGTATCGACAATTATTCCCTGATAATTATTTTCAATTAAATCATCAACCCAATTTTCAAAACCTATTCCATTAATTATTATAAAATCAGACTTGTGCATTTTTTGAACATCTTTTATGGTAGGTTCCCAATCATGTGGTTCAACTCCAACAGGAACAAGTAAAGTTACATCAATTTTTTCTCCTCCCACAATTTGAGAAAATTCATGAAGTGGATTAAATGATGAAACGGCTAAAAGTTTAGAATTATCATTGTCTGTAAACTGTTGATTGGTATTGGTACCATAAACAGCAGCAGAAGCTAATGGAATTACTACTACAATTGAAATTATTGCCATCTTAGTTTGAGTATTCACGCAGCAGTTCAATCAAGATTATTAATAAATTTATAAAATCTTAATAAGATTATTGCTAAACTTATAAGATAATTAATAACATTAGGCATATGCCAATAGTTTCAATCTCTCTAAATGATGAGATTCTATCTGAATTAGATAAACTCCAATCTTCTATGGGATTCTCAGGAAGATCAGAAGCTATCAGAGCAGGAATCAGAACATTCGTTTCTGAAGAAAAACAAAAGGCGGATTTATCAGGAAACATTCACGCTATTCTCTTAGTTGTTCATAATGATGAATTCGATCACATAGTTTCAGGAATCACTCATAATTTTGAAGATTTGATCACAACACATCTTCATAGTAAAATCGATAAAGAAAAATGCATGGAACTTTTTGTAATTAATGGAGATGCTGAAAAAGTATCTACAATTACAAAAGATTTTCAAAGAAATAAAAACATGGATACAGTAAAGCTAGTGGCACTTTAATCTAAAACGATTAGTATCTCCATAACATTAAATCTAAACTCTTAATTTAATTTCTAATTCTCATCATTGCTACTATTGCAATAACTACACCAATAACACCCACTCCAATTCCAATATATCCAACATCAATTTGTGAATTAGTTTCTTCCATATTACTAACTGAATCTTTTAGTTCACTGACATCCTCAATTAGAGCAGTATGTCCATCAATCATCTGCTGTATTGTAATATCAGATGGTTCTGGAAATTCAATGTATGAACGTTCATCAACTTTTGGGGGATGCATTGACAAACTAACAGAGGTTTCTTCAATCGTTCCCAAAATATTTACTTGATAAAATCCTGAAACTGTTGGATTGACAAAGGCATAATATTTTCCAGGGGTATTATGATCCGGTGATAGTGGAAGTGTGATGTTTTCCTCTTGGTAAATTAATTTTAATTTTAAAGTTTTTTCCAATCCTTCTATTCCGTTCTCAAATTTCTGAGATTCTGCACATTTGATTGCTTTTGGAATTTCAGGACATAGAATTAATGGATTTACAGATATCACAATTCCATTTGTTTCTTGACTTACCACAGGTTCTACCATCCATCCAATCTCTATTCTGTATTTGTCATCTATCGCATCAATGGTATGGGCATAAGCATTAGGCACGATAAGCGTGCCTAACAATAAACCAAATATTAATAAAAATTTCCTTTGGGTCATCGCTTCAATAATAAGAAAATTGATACAACTTTCATAACAATAATCTAATGATTATCAATATTATACTTTAAGAAATTGGTACAACTACAATTTTGTTCCACTAGAAACTCACTCATAATTACAAAAATGATTTTTAAGCAAAAAATCTACCAAATTACAAGAAATTTATTCTACTTGAGAAAAAAAGTCTGATGTTTTGTACCAAGTACGATCACACTGATCATACCAACTACTAGTATAGCCATAACAATAGTTCCAAATTCAGGTGCAACCACTAAAACAAATTCAGTTTCTTGGCCTGTATTTCTAATATTTTCAAATTTAATTATTGTAGGACCGGTCTGATCTTCAGTAAATGTAAATTTCTCAAATTCACCACCAACTTGAGCCTTTCCAGATACACGATGAATTTCCTCATCATTTTGAATTATTACAAATGTATAGTCAGAACTTCTTAGAGGTTCATTTGTTCTTCCATCTCTAATTGTAAAAATAAAATTAGTATCAACACCAGGTTCTACATTCATTGGATCCCATGAGAGATTTACTTTGAAATCTTCACTTTTTGTATAAGCTTCTAATGGAAATGCAGTATCTTTGCTCATAGAAATTGTAAATACCATATTATCAGGATATTCATCAAGCTCTTTTTTCATCTCATTTTTCAAATATCGTAAATGATCTTGTAACAAAACAAAATGAACTATTCTTTCATCGTCTTCTGTATAGTCATCAACAGAAACTGAAGATTTGAACAATTCAATTCCATTAACATATCCTGAATAACTAGGAGCTAAAAACTCATCAAAGTATTTTGGGAAATGGGTTTCTACATGAACCACATTAACATGTGACATTTGTTTTTCACTCCAGTCAAATGGCATTTCAAATGTGACTTTATTTGCCTCATAGTCATATTTGAAATTAGAAATTGTATCAAAATATGACTTTGAGCGAAAATCTACATCATTATTTTCAGAATCTTTTTGAGTAAACGATAAAGTCTCAATTACGCTCAAATCAGCATTATAGATTCCAGATTCTATGATATTTGTAGGCTCATCAATTGTTCGAATCTCAATTTCAAAATTGTATAATCCACTGGAATCAAACAAAGGTCCTGTGATTTTAAGCGGTTCAGATTCAGTTCCATGCCATGCTCCAAGCAAGGAATCTTGTTCACCGTGAATTGTAATTTCATTTTCTTGTGTGGGTTCTACTTGAATTTGTAAAACACCATCTTCAGCAAAGAAATAATTTCTAAATATCATTTCATTTTCATGAAATAGACCAATCAGAAACGTAACATTTTTTGCATTTTCTTTTGTTACATCTTCAGTTGCAGTAATTGTAATTTGCTCTTGATCATTTTCAAAAACCAATGGCATCTCTACAGAAATTGATAGTTTTTTTCCTTGAATGTCAATTGATGAAATAGTATCAAGACCAAATCCATGTCCATAAACACTACTTGCAGGAAACAACAGACATGAAATTAATCCAAATATTACTAATTTTTTTAAAGAAATCATATCTATACTGTCAACAATTCTTTCATTCGCTTAATTAGTTCATCCATAGTAGTTGCCTCTAAAATTAGTTGTAAATCATTTGGATCCTTGGCGCCAATTGCAGCTAAAGAATAAATGTAATCAATTGTAGGCGTATCAGTGTTCAGATAGTACTGCTCCAACACATGATCTAATGAATGTGAATCAACAATTTGAGGTAAAGCCTGTTTAATGATTTTCTTTTTCCATAAATGAACTAGTTTTTCCCAGTTCTCAGATGAAACGTTCTCATCAATTTCAGGAATCATTTCAACTTCGGCTTGAATGTACATTTTTTCTCCAGTTCCAACTTTTTCATGTATCTCAGAAATTTCTTGGTGTCCTTCTACTGAAAGTGGATCATAATTTGCAGGTTGTGTAATAGATGGAGGAATGATTTTTTTGATTTTAAATGAATTTCTTCCAATTGTTTCAATGTGTAATTGTAATCCATCAATTTCTACATCTTCACATTTAGAAATTTTAGCAATAGTACCTACTAATTTTGGGGAATTCCAGCCATTGATAGAATTATTTTCATCAATCAGACATACACCAAATTGCCCATCACCTAGCATACAATCATCAACTAATTGCTTGTATCGAGGCTCAAAAATCCGAAGAGGGAGTTCTTGTCTTGGAAATAATACCAAGTCTAATGGGAAGATTGGGATAATTTTTGTTTCTGTCAACTAGTCATTATTGAAACGTCTCTAGATATATGGAATACGGATTTTCTTAAAATCCATTCTCGTTTAGAATCATACCTAATATGGCAGCACGTGTGTGTTTTCCATACTCAGCTTGCTCAAAGTACTTTGCATTTTTTGTTTTATCAACGTCTGCAGAAATTTCATCAATTCTTGGTAACGGATGTAAGATTATCGTATCATCTTTCATTCGCTTTAGCATATCTAATCCTACAACATAACTTCCTTTGACTTTGAGATATTCTTCTTCATCAGGGAATCTCTCTTTTTGAATTCTTGTTACATAAAGAACATCAAGTTCATCTAGATGATCTTCAATGTTAGTAGATTCAGTAAAGTCTAATTTCTTTTTGATTTCATAAGTAGAGTCAGATCTTATTCTTAGTGATTCAGGAGAAATTAATCTAACATCAACATCATAATTTCCAAGTCCATGTAATAGAGAGTAAACAGTTCGTCCATACTTTAGATCACCTACAATTCCAATTTTTAGACCATCAATCTTTTTCTTTTCTTTTTTTATGGTATACAGATCTTGAATTGCTTGAGTTGGATGCTCTTCTGTACCACTGCCTGCATTGATAATTGGTTTATCAGAAATTTCTGCAGCAAATCTACTGGAACCATCAAGAGTATGACGCAAAACTAAAACATCTGAATAAATTGACATTATCCTAACAGTATCAGCAAGGCTTTCACCTTTTTGGGTTGATGAAGATGTTATATCAGATATTCCTAAAGAATTTCCACCAATTGATGCCATAGCAGAATCAAAGCTAAGGCGAGTTCTAGTGCTTGGCTCATAGAACAAATATCCCAATGTCTTACCTTTGGAAATTTCTCTTCTTTCAGATAGGCTTAGTTTCATAATTTTATCAGTTGATGTAAAGATAGACTCTAGTTGATCTTTTGTATAATCCTTAATTGAGATGATATCTTTTTGATAGAACTCGTTCATTCTTTCAATAATATATACAGGTGACTATACAAAGTATTCTGATGGAACAGTCCGACCTTATGGTTCGACGAATTAAAGAGGGCACTGTAATTGACCATATAGACGAAGGCAAAGGTCTTCAGGTACTCAATGCATTACAAATCGATGGCAAAGATGGCAGTCTAATTACCATAGCCTTGAATGTTCCCAGTGGTAAATTTAAGAAAAAAGACATCATCAAAGTTGAAAATAAGTTTCTAAAAGATGATGATACAAACAAGATTGCAGTAATTGCACCATCTGCAACAATCAACATGATTAAAGAATACAAACTTGTTGAAAAAAGACGAGTCTCATTACCAAATGAGATCGATAGAATTTTCAGATGTTCAAATCCTGATTGCATTACAAACAGTACAGAACACATTGAGTCTGTAATGGATGTAATTAACAAAGATGGAAGAGTTCTCAAATGCAGATATTGTGCACGAGTTTTGGATGTTAACCAGCTAAAATATAATTAAAAATTATTTAAAAATTTGAAAAATATGTAGTTTAGACTATTGTCCTAAGATGATAAACATCATAACTATACCGTAGATTGCGATTGATTCAACCATACCTACGAAGATGAATACTTTTGACTGTAGTGCTGGGTTCTCACTAATTACTGCAAGTCCTGCTGCACCTACTTGGCCAAGACCAATACCTGCACCAAATGCTGCTAGACCGAAAGCTAATCCTGCACCAAGAATTTTGAATGAATCAGAACTTCCTGCTGCATCGCCTTCTGCAGCATATGCGACTCCAGTAGATCCAATTACGGATATTACTGCTGCTGCCAAAAGTAGTAAAACGATAGGTTTCATTTTCTGATCAGGCTCTCTTAAATCCATATTTAAATCATGATAATAAAATATCAGTTTAACTGAGTGCTTTCTTTTTAAAAGACATTAGATCGTCTTTAATTGATTTTGAGAAAACCTCATGATCTTTTTCTATAACTTTCTTAGAGTTTTCAAGTAATTTTTTTATTTCTTCTTTTGCCATTATTATCTACTTTCCATCTTTGCCTTGACTTTTTTTAACTTTGCGAATTCTTCTCTTTCTCTCTCTTCAAGAGTTGAGAGGATAAATCGAATATTTTCTTTGTATTGAGGAATAATGACGTTTTCAAGTGCATTTAGTAATTTTTGTGTCTTTTCTAATGCTTTTGCAAGACTAAAGATAGAATTTTCATATTCTGCTGCTTTACAAATTTTTGGCATTAATTCTTTGATTTGTTTTGCCGCTCTATCAATTGAAGAATTTGTATCTGCAAATCCATAAGGCATTGATTTTGTATCTTTTTCAGTTACAGTAAGTGCAGGAATCTTTACATCAACAACTCTTCTAACATGAACTTCTACTTCCATAACAGGTGGAGTAGATTCTGCAACAGAGTCGACAGTGTTAGTACCTAGTGCCAGATATGCTTCGTTTACTGCTTTGTAAATATCTTGTAAAGGATCCCAAATTCCACCTCTTGCTTTAGAAGCTTCTTGGATCATTTCTTCAATATTTTTTAAAAGAACTTTACGTTTATCATCTAAAATTTGCTGAACCATAACAGCAATTTGTGTAGATTTTTTGTATTTGAAAAGTTCAATTTTTGTTGCTGCAACGTTTTGTCCAAATGACATTCAGTTACTCTTCCTTGTAATATTTTTCTACGTGCTTGTCTTTGATTTTGGTAATCTCATTCTTTGGTAATTTTGATACGATCTTCCACATTAGACCAAGTGTTTCTTCAATTGTTCTGTTCTCATCAGTAGCTTGGGTAAGGAATTCTTTTTCAAAAGTATCACCAACATCCATATATTTGAGATCAATTTCTGTCAATCCTGCTTTACCTACAATGCCTGCAAGTGCTCTTACTTCTTGTGCTCTAGAATATGCATCGTAAACTTGGTTAGAAACTTCACTGTGATCATCTCTAGTACTTCCTTCACCAATTCCGTCTTTCATCAGTCTACTAAGACTCATCAAAATATTGATTGGTGGATAAACTCCTTGTCTGAATAAATCTCTACCAACTACAATTTGTCCCTCTGTAATGTATCCAGTAAGGTCAGGAATTGGGTGAGTAATATCATCAGATGGCATTGACAAAATTGGAACTTGTGTAACACTTCCTTTTCTTCCATTAAGCTTTCCTGCTCTTTCATAAATTGTTGAAAGGTCAGTGTAAAGATAACCAGGATATCCTTTTCTTCCAGGAACTTCTTCTCTTGCTGCACTAATCTCTCTTAGTGCCTCTGCATAGTTTGTCATATCAGTCATTACAACTAGAACGTGCATTCCTAAATCAAATGCCAAATATTCTGCTACAGTTAATGCTACACGAGGTGTGATGATTCTTTCAATTGCAGGATCATCTGCTGTATTTAGAAATAGAACACTTCTTTTGAGTGCACCAGATTCTTCAAGACTTCTTCTGAAATATTCTGCTTCACTGTATTGCACACCGATTGCGGCAAATACCACAGCAAAGTCATCTTGTTTTCCAACAACACTTGCTTGTCTTGCAATTTGTGCTGCCAAAAGGTTGTGAGACATACCAGAACCAGAAAAGATTGGAAGTTTTTGTCCTCTAACTAGAGTCATCAACCCATCAATTACAGATACACCAGTTTGAATGAAATCTTTTGGATATTCACGTTGTTCGGGATTCATTGGTTCTCCGTTAATGTCTACAAATTTATCAGCAATTGGATCTGGGAGTCCATCTTTTGGTCTTCCTAATCCATCAAATACTCTACCAAGTACCTCTTTTGATACTGGCATTTCCATAACTTTACCTACAAATTTTGCTTTAGTTCCAGATATTGACAATCCAGTTGTTCCTTCAAAGACTTGAACAATTGCTTTACCGTTTCCTACTTCGAGAACTTTGCCTAATCTTCTTTCTCCTTCAGTAGTTTCAATTTCAACTAGTTCATCAAATGCTGCACTTTCAACATCATCTACAACAACTAGAGGGCCTTTGATTTCTGCAATCTTACTGTATTGAACTCCGCCTTCTGTTGTCAATTTGATATTTTCACTCCTGAAATTGCTTTGAATTGTTCTTGCATATCTTTATCTAATTGTTCAAGTTTTGGCATCTCATCATCTTTGACATCCATTCTTGCTTTGAGCAAACTGGATACTATAGACAATTCACGTATGTCAGATAATGCTGTACCTTCTTTGAGTGCTTGTTGTCCCTTTTTGTAAAAGTCAACTAATAATTTCATTAATTTGAATTGTTTTTCAGGACTACAATAAGTATCGACATCATCAAATGAGTTTTGTTGCAACAAACCAATCTTTACCATTCTTGCAACTTCAAGAATTAGTTTTTCTTCATCAGGTAAAGCTTCTGGACCTAAGAGTCTGACAATTTCTTTTAGTGTATCTTCTCTTTGTAAAATTCCATATGTTTCACTTCTAATGCTAAACCAATCTTCACTAATGTTTTCACTCCACCATTTTGCAATGTCTGCAAGATAACCAGAATAGCTGTTCATCCAGTTAATTGATGGATAGTGTCTAGAGTATGCAAGTTTTGCATCCAATGCCCAGAAAGTTTTGATAAATCTCATTGTGTGAGTTGTCACAGGCTCTGTAAAGTCACCACCAGATGGAGATACTGCACCAATCAAAGTAACTGAACCGTCACGTTCTGGACTACCAGATGCTTGAACACGGCCTGCTCTTTCATAAAATTCTGCTAATCTAGATGCTAAATATGATGGATAACCTTCTTCTGCAGGCATCTCTTCTAATCTTCCACTCATCTCTCTAAGTGATTCAGCCCATCTACTTGTAGAATCTGCAACAAGTACAACGTCTTTACCCATGTCTCTGTAATACTCTGCAATTGTAACACCAGTGTAGATACTTGCTTCTCTTGCTGCTACTGGCATGTTACTAGTATTTGCTACAAGGACAGTTCTATCCATTAATGGTTTTCCACTACGTGGATCTTTAAGATGTGGGAATTCAACTAATACTTCAGTCATTTCATTTCCTCTTTCACCACAACCAATGTAAACAACAACTTGAGAATCAGCCCATTTTGCAATTTGGTGTAATGTAACAGTCTTTCCTGTTCCAAATGCTCCAGGAATTGAACCAGTTCCTCCCTTTGCAATTGGGAAGAATGTGTCAATAACACGTTGTCCAGTTAGGAGTGGTACGGTTGGATCATATCTTTTATTGTAAGGACGTGGTTTTCGTACAGGCCATTTGTGATACATTTTGATTGGAACTGATTGTCCATCTTTCTCAGCAGTAGCCATTACAGTTTCTAAATCATAATCTCCTTCAGATACAAGGTTTGAAAGTTTTCCACCTGGATGATCTGGTGGTAACATAATTGAGTGTTCTATAAGATCAGTTTCTTGAACAGTACCAATGATATTTCCTGCAGAAACTTCATCGCCATTACTTGCAGTTGGAACAAAATGATATTTTTTTGTCATGTCAACTGCAGATGTTGTAATTCCTCTTCCAATGAAAGAACCAGATGCTTTAGATAATTCTCTTAGTGGTCTTTGAATTCCATCATAAAGTTGTCCAATAATTCCAGGACCTAATAATACACTAAGTGGGTTTCCAGTACCAACTACAGGCTCACCTGGTTTTAATCCACTTGTTGATTCGTATACTTGAATAAATGCTACATCTCCGGTTAATCGAATAACTTCGCCTACTAATTTTGAATTTCCTACAGTTACAGTCTCATACATTTTTGCATCAGACATACCATCTGCTTTTACAGCTGGGCCACTGACCCAAACAATTCTACCTTGAGCAGCCATTCTAATTATTCACTCCGAATTTTGCTGCAATATCTTTCCTAATTAAAGGCTTCAGACGTTCAATTCTTGCATCAAGAGTATTATCAAATGTCATTGCTCCATCCTTAGATTTGATAATTACACCACCAATACATTCAATGGTATCTGGTGATAATTCAGATCCAGGAAATCCAGATAGTGCAGATTGAACAACATCACGATCTTTAGAATTTGCAGTTACTATAACTTCAGATGTACCCAAAATTCGAGTTGATTCATCTAATAATGACTTAATCAAATTAGCATAATCACCACTGCGATCATTATTTGTAATTTGATCTAATGCCTTTGTAAAGACCTTATCAACTGAGGCCTCTAATGCCATAAGTTGTTTATTTCGGGCCTCAATATCAGCACCACCGATAATCTGCTTTTCAATTTTATCTGCTTCTTTCTTACCATCTGCAATAATTTTGTCATATTCTTTGTCTAGTTTAGGAATAGCATCATCAAGAGTTTGATTTGTGTCATTTAAAGCAGAATCTATGCTTGATTCAATATCTTTTTGAGTTTGATTAAGGATTTTATCAATAGTTTGTTCTAAAGCAAGATTTGTCAATGGGTGGCTTTTATCCATAATAGATTTTAATGTTTGGGAACCAATAGACAGATTCAGAAAGATATTAAAATCAAAGAAATCACCGATGGATTATCTTGGTTGTGGCCGATCTAAAGCTTGGAAGTTTGATTTTACCAAGAAGTGACTCTCCAAGAGCAATTTCTAGATTAACTGAATTTGAATGGTTTCACAAAATTGATACTGAAAACGACATAGTCACACCAGAAATTGATGATTTACTATTAGATGCTCAGCAAACTTACCAATCTATTGATGATGTGGTTAAAGGGCTAGGCATTCCTCCAATGGTCGGAATTTTAGAAATTATGTTCAAAGGTACAACAATCAAAAAGAAAGATTATGAGATTGATGAAATAGAAGGAATGGTTGATGATCTTAAAAAGAGAACACCAGCAATAATTGATGAACCATCTAAACTATTAGAAGAACAAACATCACTGAAACGCTCACTTGAAGAATACACATCACTTAAAGAAACATTAGAAATTGCAAAAAAGCTAAGCATTGATCTTTCAGGATTTGGATTAATGAAGTATTTTTACACAAATCTTTTTGTCATAAACTCTGCTGACTATGAAGAAATTAGCAGAGCATTAGAAGGAATTACATTTTACAAATACGAATTAGCAAGTAAAGAGAAAGCAGCAATTCTTGTAATTTCTAGTACAGCCGATTCTGATAAAACCCTCAAAGTACTAAGAGGATTTAATGCAAATCCATTTGTAATTCCAGAAGGAATATCTCAAGTTCCATCTGAAGCATATGCATTAGCAGAATCAAAAATTAAAGAATTAACTGAGAAACAGAAAGCAAATACAAAACAAATTGCAAAGATCACAAAAAAGATTAGACGAGATATTTTAGCAATTCATGAAGAGGCTCAAGTGGCCAAAGATGTTCTAGAAACAATTAGAAAACCATCAGGAACAAAGCATTTTGCAGTAATTCAAGGATTCATTCCATCTAAAATGGAGGAGAAATTCAAAGATTCAACTAAACAATGGATGTCAGTAGTTGAAGATATCACTGATCCAAAATTAAAAGAAGAAATCCCAACATTATTTGATAATAAAAAATTCGTGAAAACTTTTGAAGTAATTACAGAAAGTCAAGGTATTCCAAAACATGGAGAAGCAGATCCAACTCCAATGATTGCTCTAATGTGGCCAATTTTCTATGGACTAATGTTTGCAGACATGGGTCACGGTCTATTGCTAATGGGAATGGGATTATTATTCAAAGTAAAAGGACAAGGTACACTTTCAAGATGGGGCATGTTAATTGCAATATCTGGTGCTTCAGCTGCTATAGCAGGTGTTGGTGCAGGTGAAGCCTTTGGATTCCATCTAGATCATATGGGACCATTGGAAGGTTTGTTAGAAGAAGGCGGAGCATTACATTCAGTTAGTTGGATTGTAGGTATTCTTAGTGTAGCAGAATTAACATTTGATCAAGTCATTAACATACTCAAAGTTTCATTATTCATTGGAATTGTCCATTTGGTTTGGGCAATGGTTCTAAGAGTAAAGAGATTAGCTGCAGAAGGTCACAAGTTTGTTATGTTCATGGAAGCAATTCCTAACATTACACTTTATGGTGGAATTGTAGTCATCATGATGTGTGCAATTGGAGCTAACTATGACGTGATGAACATGTATTCCAAAGTTCACACAGAAGCAGTTCCTTGGGTTACAATTTTCTTAGGAGAATGGGCTGAAGTGTGGATAATTACAAGAATTGCAGTTGTGATAATTATTACTTCAATGGTCTTGATGATGGTTGGTGGTGTAATGCATGCTAAGAAACATCCTGAAGATGGAGGTTCGGCTGCAAATGTGGTTATGGAGGTATTTCTTGGAAAGACAGTAGAAAGTTTAGCACATACAATTAGTTATGCTCGATTAGGAATCATGTTACTTGTACACGCCGCATTGCTCATGACAGTCAACAATGCATTTCAATCACTTGGAGGTGCAAGTTCAGGTGCTGCAATGGCAATGATAATTGGAGGAAACTTGGGAATTATGATGATTGAAGGATTGATTGTGTACATCCAGTCTCTCAGATTGCACTTGTACGAATTCTTTACAAAATGGTATGATGGTGGAGCACAACCATTTAGACAAATTAGACCAGAGTTGATTTACAATCAATTTGTTTGGAAGAAGAAATAGAAAATTCTAATTATTTTCATAAAGATTTACTGTAACTTTTGTAGTCCAAGGCTTTAGATTATCAGGAAAAATTACTAGTAAACCACTGTCTTTTTTGATATTGTTGCATGTCCCACTGTAACTCTGTTTATTTTGAGCATAACATCCAGACTCTGTGTAATAATCAAATTCTGAATCAACAAATTGCTCACGTTGAATAGATGATGAAACAAAGTACACATCAAAACCTAAATCTTTGTTATCAGTTTTTACACTATAATCATACGATGTAGTATCCCGAGATGTACAAATAGGAAAAAATTGCACATAACCATTTTTAATTTCTGATTGTTGTTCTGAATTCTCATAATTTTTATTCTGAATATCAGGATATACAGAAACTGTAGGATCTGCACTTAGTTGCTGTCCTTGGACATATTCTATTTCATGTCTCACAGTATCTACTGCTTTTCTATACAGCATTGGTTGCCATTCTTCTTGACAATTACTGAATTCGTGTTTTAATTCAACATATGATTTACCGTTAAGCTCATGAAGTTGGTTTTCATTGTATTCTTTAGATTCAGCATCAAATACATGATTGACGTTACTAATTTTATCTGATTTATGCCAAGTGTTTGTAACATCAAAAATAATATTCTTTGAATCACTTTCCCATTCAGATAGCAGGTGAACATAAACTGAATACTTGTTTACAACCTCTTGAGTTTCTGATGCAAAAATTAAATGTCCAAAAAATGCATTTACAAATATTATAGAAAATGCAAGGACTGGAATTATTGCATAGAGTATTTTATTCATGTCTTTCTTTAAAACAAATGAATTTGTCTAAGATTTAATTTTTGGTGAATCAAATGATTGGGAATTTTTAGGAGTAAATGGTAAGAAAATAGTAAATCTAGTGAATTTACCCATTTCTGATTCAACTTGGATTTTTCCTCCATGCATTTCTACAATACCTTTTGTAATTGATAATCCTAATCCAGTACCACCATATTCTCGCTTCATTGAAGAATCAACCTGATAGTATTTTTGGAAAATTTGCTCTAGTTTGTCATTAGGTATTCCTGAACCGTTATCTTCTACGGATAATTTCGCATAATCATCATCTTTTGATAATGAAATTGTTATCTTACCATCAAATGATGGAGTAAAATCGATAGCATTTGTAAGTAAATTCAAAAGAATTTGAGAAACTCTAGATTTGTCACAAAGACATCTTACTTGATGTAATTCTAAATTTACTTTAATTCCTTTTTTGTTAAAATCAGGTTCTAGTTTGATTACAGTTTCATTAATAATTTCAGATAATGAATTATCCTCTGGGTGAATCTTCATATTTCCAGTATCAAGTTTCTGAACATCAGATAAATCATCAATAAGCTTATTCAAAGAATTTGCACTTGAGCGTACAATTTCCAATTTTTCTATTTGTTGGGGGGTTAGTTGGCCAATTTTACCAGAAATTATCATATCCAAATAGCTCTTAATTGGAACTAACGGAGTTTTTAGTTCATGGGCAATCATAGATGAAAATTCATCTTTTCTCGTTTCAACTTGTTTGAGTTTAACAATTTGTTTTTGTTTGGTTACAACTTTTGATCTTGAAAAAATAGTTACAAAAACAATTAATGTTCCAATTGCAATCAGTATTGGAACAATTTGATGATATAGTTGATGAATTATTTTTTGAGATTGTGCCTTTTGGACAAGTGTTTTTTGAGAAAATTCTGTAGGTCCATCCCATGCTTCTAAAATAGGAATTTTTTGACCATCAATAATTGCATAATCAGTAAATTTTTCTGTAAAGGATACTTCAATTCCAGTTTCAGGTTCAATAAAAGCAGTAGATGAATAATCTTCAAAAATTTGTTTTTCAAAATCAGGATATATATCTGAAATATCAAAAGTTGTTTCTCCGGAAAATTCATACACTTCCAAACCATTAATTTCTGTTGTTCTAATGAAATCATAATCCATTATCGCTCCACCAATGTCATAGACTTTGTAATCTTTTTGTTGTAAATTATATGGGAACATTGCATGTCCAGGTTTGTCTACATATTGACGAGTAGTCTGTTCTATTTTTTCATCAAGTTCAACAAACCAAAAAATTTCATCAGAAAGAATATCTTTGTAAGTATATGTTGTACGCAAAAGAATCTGATTACCACTATCTTCGATTACCTTACCATCCTCAACAAAAATCATCTTTATTGGATCTGATAATGGTGCTCCAACTTCATCAGCAAGTTGAATGAACCCAATATTTTCACTAGAAAATTCATAAACATCATATGTATTCACCAATTCTGGAATTGCAAAGAAAAACCATAAAATCATAATTAAAAATCCTACCCCCAATACTGCTGCCAAAGTAAATTTTCCCATTATGAAATGTTAATTTTAGATCGCTTAAAACCGATCTGTTGTATTATCAGATAACTCATCCTCAGAAAACTTTTTTTGAGCCTATATTTTGATAGATTTTTAGAATTATTTTTCAACCGGTAATTCAGGTTTATTTCCCCATTCACCCCATGACCCAAGATAAACTCGAACATTTTTGAATCCTAATTTTTTCAAAACCAAAAATGAATTGGCAGCCCTATATGCCCCTTGACAATAAGTGATGATTTCAGTATCTTTAGGAATTTCATACATTTTTGATAATTCTTCATCATTTTTGAAAGTACCATCTTTTGTGATATTTTGATTCCAATCAATATTGATGGAATTTGGTATATGACCAGATTGAGCCGCTCTGATTATAGTTCCATCATATTCTCCACTAGAACGGGCATCAAGGATTTTCAGATTATCAAGATTATCTCGAACATACTCAAATCCTGAAATAATATCTGAATTTATTTTTCCTGAAAATTTAGATGGTTTGAAACCATTAGGTTTTGTCTCAAGAGAGAGATTTTCTTGTTTCCATTTTGTTATTCCTCCATCAAGCATTGAAACATTTTCATGTGAAAAATACATCAGCATCCAAACTCCTCTAGCTGCAAGCATTCCAGAAACTGAATCATAAAAAATAACTTTCTTTTCTGGTGTTACCCCAAGAAATGAAAGAAGGTTTTGAGATTGATTGTTGAAATTTTCAATTCCTTTTTGTGTTGTATCAATCCAATGAAATGCAAATAAATCCAAATGAACGGCTCCTGGAATATGTCCTTCAGAATATTCTTTGAAAGAGCGTGTATCAGCTATGATAACATCAGAGTCATCTAAAATTGAATTGAGTTGAGTTGTAGAGATTAACATGATTTAGATAAAATGATCAAATGTAAATTGATTTGGATTAAAATAAAAAGAAGAAAAAAAGGGTTTTTTTCTATTCGTTAACGTATGCTCTTTCGCCATGCTGTGCCAAATCGAGACCAATCTCCTCTTCTTTTGGAGTGACTCTGATTCCGCCCGGCCATACGGCATCCATTACTTTAAGGATTACAATTGTAACACCAAAGGCATAGCCTATTGATATTGCAGCACCAATGATGCTGATTGCTTGCTGTTCCATTCCTTCTGCTGTACCAGTCCATGCACCGATACCGTCTCCAGTATCCCAAATGTGTGGACTAGCTAATGTACCAGTCAAAATTGCACCTGTAAGACCACCCATTCCGTGTACTCCCCATACATCTAATGCGTCGTCCCATTTGCGTGCGCTCTTGAATGCGATACATGCATAACAAACTGTACCAGCTGCAATACCGATTATAATCGCAGCCATTGGACCTACCCAACCAGAGGCTGGTGTGATTGCTACCAATCCTGCTACTGCTCCTGATGCAGCTCCAACAATACTTGGTTTTCCTGTATGTGCCCAAGACATGAGCACCCAAGTTATTGCAGCCATACCAGTTGCTGTATTTGTAACAGTCCATGCGCTGACGGTAATGCCGTCTACCATAACTTCACTTCCTGCGTTGAAACCAAACCATCCAAACCAGAGTATTCCTGCTCCGAGGACTACCATTGGGATATTGTGTGGTTCCATTGGCACTTTGCCATATCCAAGTCTTCTGCCAAGGACTAAGGCTCCTGCCAATGCAGCAAATCCTGAAGTAATGTGTACTACAGTACCACCTGCAAAGTCAAGTGCATACGATGGTGATAGTTCTGGATCGAGATCAAGTGAACCTCCTCCTATGTATCCGCCTCCCCAGACCCAATGTGCTATTGGATCATAAACGAAGGTTCCCCATAAGAGAACGAATATGATTAATGCGCTGAATTTGATTCTGTCAATTAATCCACCAATAATTAGAATTGGTGTAATTATTGCAAATGTTGCTTGGAACATTGCAAATAGTTGGTGAGGTACTGTACCAGGCCAACCTTGACTACAAACATCTCCTTCAACCATTGCATTCATCTGGTAAGCTGCTGACCATGTGTCTGCACATGGACCTGCTTCACCTAATGGTGCGTATGGTGATACCATGTTAAATCCGACATAGTCGAGATTTCCCATGAACATGTTTGCATCTGAATCAATTCCACCAAATGCTAGTGAGTAACCCCATAGAACCCATTGTACTGACATTAGACCCATTACGATTAAGGTCATACCAAGTACATTGACGACGTTCTTTGATCTGGCTAAACCGCCATAAAAGAAGCCGACACCTGGGGACATGAAGAGTACCAAAGATGTTGCTGTAAGCATCCATGCTGTATCACCTGTATCAATTTTACAAGGTAGCATGCTGCCATCTTCTTCATACCAACATTCGCTAGTGTTACCAGTGTAAATTCCACTGGTTCCTTTGACATATCCATCCATACCATCATCAACACTTTGTGCATATGCCTGAGACATAGCACCAACTGCTGTGATAGATACTGCGGCTACAAGTAATAGAGCATACTTGTAGTTCCTAGAATTCATTAAATTAATCGAAATTGAAAATTATTTAAGGGTTGGAGACTAGAAAGCATACAAAAAAGTAAATAATTATATTTTAGTGTATTCTGATAGTAACATAAAATATGAATATTATGATAAAGGTGAGTAAATGAAAGTCAAATCAAAAACGAAATTAGCAATTTTTGATACATTCAAGACAAAAGGTAATGATCTTACTGGAGAAGCAAATAGACAAAGAGCGATCATCGCTATTCTGGGAAGTAACGCAAATCCTGCAGAAAGAACTAGAACTGGAATATCTCAAAGAATAGCAAAAAAAGCAGATATTGCATGGAAAAATATCTACTCAGGAATATTTCGAGATCTAGATGAGATCCTACTTCCTCTTGAAATTGCAGAAGAAGATGGAAGATTACCTTTGAAAAGAGGTCCAAAAGCATTACAGGAGAAAGGAATTCCATACTATCATTTAACAAAAAAAGGAATCTTAGTTGCACTATCAATTACAGAGGTTAAAAATAAAGAAAATCTCATGAAAGAGTTTTTTTCAATGGCTGATTCTAATGAAAAAGAATTCAAAGATATCCTCATCAATCTATTAGAATCAAGTCCAAACTTTACTCATTCAATATTTAAAAAATATGTAAAGGCATTTTGTGAGAATAAGATCGATGAATTATTGCCATTTAATCTTTCAAAATTAAGCCAAATTTCAGATGAGTCATTAATTATCCAAAAAGAGATTTTAGATGTATTTTTGAAATTTACTAAACAAGAAAAAGATGAGGCATTAAAGTTCCTAAATAAAATTATTCCAGATGGGCAGTAATATCGCCAAACATTAAAATCGGTTACTCATCACGTTTTTTTAATGGGTAAGAATGTCTATGCATCTGTAAAATCATACAGCCAAAGAGGAAAATTACTAAAAAAGGCTGATTTGCAGACTTTGGCAGAATCAAGAGATCTTGAAGAATTAATGACTCGAATTAAGAATACAATTTATGGCGATGCAATTTCAAATGTTCAAAAGCCATACACTTCTCAGGGTATTGAATCTGGTTTAAGAGGTCATTTAGCAGGAGTTCATTATTCTATTGCAAAGACTGCAGGAGATTCAGATATTTTAGATGCATATTATATGAAATTCATTATTTCAAATTTAAAACAAATTCTCAAAGGTAAAGTTTTAGGAAAATCTCAAGAAGAGATTGAGACTCACATTAATCTCCGTGCAGAAGAATTAATCAAACAAAGAGATGTAATAATCAAAGCATTAGTTTCAAAAGATTTGGAAGAAACAGTTGCCAGTTTAAACTCAGTTCAATTTGGTGATGAAATTTCAAAAGCAGCTACTTTGTACAATGAAACAAAGAATCTTCAAGTTTTTGATACATATTTTGATAAAATTTTATATCAACAATTAGGACGTGCTTTGAAAAACACTAGAGACAGAGAAGTGATAAAATTAGTTGGAATGGATGTTGACTTTTACAATCTACTGAGTGTCATCAGAGGTAAGTTCTGGGGGTTAGATGATTCACAAATTGAAGATTTAATTGTTTCACAAACTCCATCAATTCCTAAAGAGCTACTTCAAAGAATGATGGCAGCTGCAACAATTAGAGATGCATTTGCTGAATTATCAAATACAAAATACAAGAATTTGATTCCTGATGTTGAAAACGAATTAGATGCTGTAGCTCAATTTGAAAGATCATTTGAGATGGCAATTTACAATTCATCAGCAAGTTCATTTACCAAAATGTTCAATTTTGCCACAATCATAGGAATTACAAAATTAACAGCTTTTGAAGTAAGGAATTTAGCAGCAATTGCTTATGCAGTAGAGCAAAAAATTGCTACTGATATCACAATGTCAAAACTAATTGTAAAAGAATAGTTTTCAAAATGATTAAATTTCCAAAGAAAAAACAAAATATTTCTACAGAGACGTTAATCAATACTATTTGGGTTAGCACATTTTTAGCAATGATTTTTTCAATACCTCCATTAGCGATATTTTTAGGGATATATTTTGGAACAGGGAATCTTGCTGTAGGCGCAGTTTTAGGATTTGCCATGCATTTTGTTATTTTAGCATTTTCAGGTAAAATTTCAAAATTTTTAACTCAAATTTTGAGCTAAACTATAAGTGATCATAGTAATGAAATAATTCATCATGATGGGAGATAGAGATTTTCGAAGTATTGTTGAAAATGCAATAGACTCCATTGGAAAAGAGCTAGAAATTAAAATTGATTCAGCAAATATTCAGACTATACATCTACATGAGGTTGTGCAATGTCTGAGAAGGTCATATTATGATAGAATCGACCCTGAAGAAGTTCAGAGAAAAGGATTCAATGAACTTCTTTCAGGATTACTTAGAAAATTACAATATGGAAGTGATCCAAAAGAATTCGACATCGATGATATCAAACTAAAGGGTCAAGTTGACATGCTTATTGATGACTCCATATTCTTGTTCAGAGGAGCAACAACAGAGTTAGAAAATCCGCTAGCAAATGATGTTCTTTATCTGAATGCATGTATGTGGATTTATGATAAACCAGATGGAATTATTGTATACATAACTGGAGATAGAAAAGAAACATCATTTTCCATTTCACGAAATAAAAAAATGTTTGAGGAAATTATTCGAAGAGTTAGAGTTCTAAATGATCTTTTAAAAGAGCAAAAAACTCCAATTTTAGAACCATCATCGGAATGCTCCGATTGTCAGTATTATGAAAGATGTTTCATGAAAAAGAAAAATGCCAAACAATTAGACCTAGCAGAAATGTTAGGATTTGGCAAGAAAGATTAATGAAAGATTAGAAAAATGTTGTAAAGGAAAAATTCCTTTGTTTAGTCGAGTGGTTCTGGATGTCCTTTACCACGTAGAGCGAAACACACTACTGCGAGTGCAATTGCGACTCCTGCTGCTGCGCCAAATGCGGCCATACCTGCTTCTGCCATTTGATAAAAAACAATGAAACGGACTTTTATAACTTTGCCAATATTTTTCCTCTAAAAACATAATATCATAATTTTTAGATTTTATGATACTATCTGGTTTATTTCGTAAACTCAAAGTGAAGTTTATTTTCTTGACCGCTAGTCATTGAGCTAAGATTGTAAAATACATCACCAGATACTCTCCATGTTGGAGTGTCATCTTCAAAGGCTGCCCACAACTCTGCAGTGTTTCCAGAATTCTTTATGGTCTTAGAATCTTTTAGAGTAATTGAGTTTTCACCAAGGAGTGTATAGTAATTTGAACCAAACTCGACCATTCCTGTAGGTCTACTACCAATTTCACCACCAGTAATTTGTTCAGTTTCAGAATAACCTGTTTCAAATAATTGATAATCCATGGTTTGTACAATCATTGCACGTTCATTGGGATTTGAAAGTTTGAATGCCACTTCAATAGTTACTGATCGCTCAGAAATTTTAGATATTGAAATATCCTCTAATTCAATTTGTATCGGTTTTGCTTGAGGAGTATTTTGAATATTACCTGAATTTTCTTGTGAAGGAATAATCATTGTAGGTCCTGTTAAAAGAATTCCACCTAAAATTGCAACAAGTACAACAACCGCTACACCGACGAAAATTTTAGGATTCATGAATTATGCATTTCCTCTTGATATCTTAAATGTTGAGATAGTTATTATACCATTGTAGGAAGAAAAAATTATGCAATATTTTCAAGCAGTACAACAAGGAAAACAAAGAGCAGGGAAATCACAAATGAAGATGTTTGAAGTTGCTGGATTTAGCATGTTAACACTAACTACAAAAAAGATCGATGGAAAATTTCAGCCTGTCGGAGAAGAAGAATTTACTGCAGTGATTAGTTCTGAAGATGGTCATGTTGCCGTAATAGTAGATAAAGATGGATTTACAAAGGCTCAATCCAAGGCTGTGGAGAAAGAAGAAGCCTTATCAATTTACAAGAAACTACTAGAGACTGGAATTCCTGAATATCCAAAAAATGAGATTCAAATCTGGTCTCAAACAAGACCTACAATTCAAAACGATTCTTCTGATTGATTATTTTGAAGGAATAATAATTTCGGTGCCAACATCGCCACCTTTAATTGCCTTTTCAATAATTTTTGGATCTGCTTTTAAAATTCTTGTTTTAATTTTTGAACGCTCAATAATTTTGAGAGCAACAATATCCATCAAATCATACCCACCAGCTACAGAATCTTCATGAACTAACATATTTTTCAAATTCTTTAATTCTATTCGTTTGAATTTTTTTGCTTTTTTGAATTTGTTAGGATCCATATCATAAACTCCATCAACATCAGTTGCATTAAGAAACTGCTCAGCTTTGATTTTTTCTGCAATCAATGCTGCAGTACCATTAGTACTTTGACCAGGATGAAGACCACCTGCTACTACAATTAATCCATCATCCACTGCATGTCTTACTTCTTGCAAAGTAGTTGGGGGATGTGAATATGCTTTATTTTTTAGAGCATAAATCAACAACTTTGCATTGAGTCTTGAAATTTCAATTCCTAATTCATCAAGAGTAGATTCATCGGCTCCAGAAGATCTTGCATGTGAGATATAATGTCGAGCAATATTACCACCACCTGCAATTACAATAGGTTGACAGAATTTGCTAATTTTTACTAAAAATGTAGCATAATCTTTTAGAACTTTGACGTTATCCATACCAAAAACTCGCCCAGATAATTTGATTACAATTCTTTTTTTCATTTTAGATCACCAAGGATTGATTTTGCGGCAATTTCAACTTTTTTTCTGTTCTTTTGATGAGTGTATATTCTAAGTATATTCATGAACCCTGAAATCGCTGAAACCACAGGTATATCAGAGATAGGCATCTCTTTTGCTGAGGATTTCGTACCCTCATTTGTAATCAAAATGATTGATTTTGACTCGTTTTTTGATGGGGCAAGTGGAATTGATGGAGTGACAGAACTATCTACAAAAATTTCATTTTCATCAACTTTAGATTTTTTAGAGATTTCAATTCTAAGTTCATTTGTTCTTGTTTTCTTCAAATTTGTTTGATTTGTGAGTATTCTTTCATATACACATTTTAGCAATTTACGATTTTGATAATCTTCTGCAAATTGCCTTGCTCGTTTGAGTTTAGAAGATTTGGATGTAATCAATGATGATAGAACATATTCATCAGTTAGTTTAACAAATTCATTGAGATTAAAAGATGTAAAACCAAATTCATCATCAGACAATCTTAATGCTTCAATAAGCATTACCTCTGCTGCACGTACAGTTTTATGGAAATATACTGCTTTGAACATTTGATATCTTGAATGCATCATGGATTCAAAAGAATAAAGCGCTGAACGCTCCAAGGCAAGTTTATTTTTATGGATATCAAGTGATTGTGTAATTCTTTTATGATCTATTTTTGCATGTTCTGCTCCTGTAAAATAACCATCTCTTAGCAAATAATCCATCATATCTGCACTCAAAGCTCCTGAAACAATTTCATTTAGATATTGAAATTTTGATTCACCAAATGCAATTTTAGTAATTAGTTTTTTATCAAATCCTGTTTTTGATAAGATATCACCAATTTCAGATTCTAGAATAATTTTTTTGCCATAATCTTCATGAGAAAATTTTTTTTCTTGTATTACTTCTTCAAACAAATGAGAAAAAGGCCCATGGCCAATATCATGTAACAAGCCGGCAATACGCAATAATTGAACATCATCAGAATTTAAAAATCCTTTTTCATTTAACGCAAAACCAGCTTGACTAGCAATGTGCATAACTCCTAGAGAATGCTCAAATCTACTATGTTGAGCAGAAGGATATGTTAAATGTGCACCAGAAAGCTGTTTAATTCTTCTTAATCTTTGAAAAAGAGGATTGTCAATTATTGGAAGTTCATAATCATAAACACGAATAAAATCATGAATTGGATCAATAATATCTAGATAATTTTTTTTCATATTCCTAATTTCTTTGAAAATATTTTTAGAATTTCTTCATGGATTTCTTCTTTAGTCATAGTAGCATCAATTATTTTCCAATGTTTTTTCTTGGCAACAGTTCTGTAAAGATTAGAAATTTTCGTAGAAAATTCTTTATTTTTTTCAAACTTGTCTCGTTTCATTTTCTTTCCTCCAATTTTATTTTGTGGAGTTCTTGAAAATGATTCTTTTTGAGTAACATCAAGTAAAATAACAAGATCAGCCTTTGGAAGACCTTCATCAAGGCTCTCAAGCCATTTTTGCTTCAAACCGTTTGCTAATCCATAAACTAAGTTAGATTGATAATATCTATTCATAATTAAAACTGAATTTTTTTCCTCAGCTGCTAAAATTGCATCAAGCTTTTCCCATCTATTTGCTGCTAAAAGACAATGAATTACTTGAGGTGGAAATTTTCTTTTTCCATCTAAATATTTTCTAATTTCTTTACCAATTGGGGTTTCATAGTCAGGAAAGTGAAACAGTTTTGTTTTGATTTTTCGTTTTTTGAGAGCTTTTTCTAATAGAATGGATTGGGTTAATTTTCCTGCCTGATCTCCACCTTCAATTACAATAATCATGAGATATCAAAACTGAGAAATTAATTGATTAAAAATCTATCAAGATTTATAACTAAAAATTGAGCACATAACACAAAATGGGACTCGTAAAAGATGTAATCAAAGAGATTGGAAACAAATCAAGAGAATTCTATGAATTTGTTTTACCACCAATGGATATGTATCTCAACGATAAAAATATAAAAATTGTAATTGACATTCCTGGATTTACAAAAAATGAAATTGATTTATCATTATGTGGGGATATTCTTTCTATCAATGCAAAAAAAACAACAGATGAAAAAGAATCCAAATCTTTGATATCAAACCAAAGACCAAATGTAATAGATAAAAAAATTAGACTTCCTGTAGAAATTAAACAAGGTGAAGAAAAAATTGAATCTGCAAAATATGAAAATGGAATTCTTACATTAATTATTCCGGTTATTAAAAAGGGAAAAGATATCCCAATAGAATAATCAATATTTTCTAAAAAATCCTGAAGCTGCAATAATTAAACCAGAACTTATCATACCGATCACTCCAAGTAATTCATTTGATTGAAACAAAAATACAGAACCAAGAAATGTTGCAGATGCAAATATGCTTCCACTAATTAAAACCATAGGTCTTCCCTTCTTCATATAGATTTGAACCTCATCCATGAGTTTTTTCATCTCAGGTCCCATTCTAAGTGCAGAATCAATTGATTTTGAGAAATTATCAAATGAAATTTTTAATTCCTCAACATATGCTCGTGGAATGAGATTTTCTTCTTGTAAAATATTTTTTAAAACTTTGACAAATTTAAAATCAACATCATGGGTTTTGTAAATTCCTTCAATGATAGATGCCATTCTCATATACAAAGCTAAATTTTTTGGTAATACAAAGGGAAATTTACTCATTGTTTGATTTGCAAGTTCCATTAAACTTTGAACTTCCATTTCATCAGGTTTGTTTCCATGCATTGTACGAATTGAAAGTTCAATTCCTTTTTCAATTACTTCTCTGTTGTAACCAGGAGTTAGCATTGAAAGATCATTCATTGCATTTACTACCCTAGGAGGATTTCTTTCAACTAATGCAAGATACAGCCTAATTAGTTTGAATCGTGTTTCATTATTTATTCGTCCTACCATTCCATAGTCATACAAAATGAGTTTTCCTTCATCAGTTACGGAAATGTTTCCAGGATGTGGATCTGCATGAAAAACTGAGTGTTTGAGAAGCATTGTGAAAAACACCTTGTGGACATCAATTACTAGTTGTTCTCTATCAATTCCTTTTTCATCTAAAGCTTGAACGTTTGTGACCTTAATTCCAGGCAAATATTCCATAGTGAGTACATTTTTTGATGAATAGTCATCATAAACTGATGGTACAATTACATTGGTTGATCCTGCCATATCCTCTTTGATTCTTTTAAGATTTTGTACTTCATTTTTGTAATCCATTTCTTCATAAATTGTTTCGATAAATTGAGAAAGCATTGCTTTTGCTGAATAGCGTAAATTTGGATCAACAAATCTTAATGCAAGTGGAAGAACCTTTTTCAGAACTTGAAGATCTTTTGCTACAACTTTTTCAATTCCAGGTCTTTTAACTTTGACAACAATCTGTTGACCAGAAATAATTCCACGATAAACTTGACCTAATGAAGCACCAGATATAGGATTAGGATCAATATCATCAAATTTTTTATCAATAGGACCAAGATCTTTTTCAATTATTGGTTTAACTTGATCAAATGGAGCAGATGGTACACTGTCTTGAAGTTTTGAGAGTTCTTCTAAATATGGTTGTGGTAAAATATCTGCTCTTGAAGAAAGCCATTGCCCTAATTTTATGTACACAGGACCTAAAGAAATGAAAGTATCGAGTACTTTTCGTGCGTTTTTCCTAAACTGTTCTGAATCAATTTGATTTTTTTCTTGATTTATCCATTTTTTTCTATCTTTGCGTAATGCAAGAATAGATGGAAGAAGTTTGAAGAGTACTTGGATGGTTCTAGCCGTAGACATATGATTTACTCCAAATAATTTTTAATTTTCTTAGTAGCTAAATATCCAATATATCCAAAAATCATTGAAGAGATTAATCCTGATGACACTGTTAATTTTTTAGAATTGTTACTTGTGATTTTTTTTGCAATCTGTGAACCACCAAAAATTGCACATGCTATGCCAATTAAAACTTCAGGAGCATCATAAACCAAATGTCCCATTGGATCTTTACGTGGATCAATTTTATCATTATGAACTAAAAATTTATCACCATATTCTCTAATGTGTAAATTCCCATAACGAAATTGTTTGTATGCACCATTTTTTTGACCAAGTATTGTTTCTTCAGCTTCTTCTAGCATGAATTCTCGTATCTCTTTAGGAACTTCAATCTCGTCGCCAGGCATAATCGCAAGATCCAGTAATTGCTTATAATCTTACGGTCAAAAATCGACAGTCTAAGACCAAAAACGATTTGTTTTTTGGTGACGACTGACAAGATTGTTAAAAAATAGTATTTAGATCTCGCTGATGATTTCTACGTGTATTATTTATTCAAATAAAATTAATTTATTTTAAATAGATAGGATGGAGGCTTTTCTTACAAAAGACCTCACACCATCTATTACATATAGAAATTTAGATCACTATAGTTGATTTTTTGTAAACATTACAAAACTAATTGAAAATGCTACCAACATGATTATTCCAGTAACATATGCATAATTGAATCCATCACCAGGGTGAGTTTCTTGGTGATAATAATTAATTAAAAAAGTTAGAACTAAGAAAATTACTCCTAAAATTGTAAATTTTTGATGTTTTTCCAATGAAAATTTTATTGTAAATAACTATATGAATTTAGAAAAATTTTCAGATCCTATAGTAATGGTGTTGTGATAAACCCTACAATACTACCTGCTAGAAAGAGAAAAATGCCCTTTGCCATACCAATATCATCTCCTTAAGATATGATATAATTATGATCTAAATTTCCCAAAAGTGGAAATATCTTTACTATGGATTAGATTCCATTTGAGACAATTTTGTAATTACTTGTTCTAATTCTGCTTTGTTTTCTTCTATTACACGTTTTATCACTTCGATCTCACGATTAATTTGATCTATATGAACATCATCTGAATTTTTAATTTGATTTTCTAAATCATTTAAGATTTTTTGATTTTGTTGGTTGATTTTTTCTAATTCATTTTTGTATGATTCTAATTTTTCATATTGATTGGTAATTTCAGGAACATCAATGTATTCTTGGGAAGTTAGAAAGCCTAATGTAATTACAACACTCCCAATTGATAAAACTGCAATGAGAATGATAATTGTTAATCTCAATTTATTATTCCTTATTTCTCTATTTTAAATTTAAAATTATATCTTCAATTAGCCTCAATTGTTGCTTTTTTACGCCTACGAATTATGTAAAATGCAGCTCCTAGGACCAAAATAATTGGGATAATTATCATTGTCGGGTCAGTAGAATTTTCATCTTCATTTGATGGTGCCTTTACAGTAATTGTTGCATCATGATTTAGAAATATCTCATCTCTTGTACTGTCTTTGTATCTAACAGTGATAGTTATATCATGCTCACCGTATTGTGGTTCACCATCAAATTCAATTGGAATGTTAAATGGAACTGGTGCATCTGTTTCAATTTCATCAATGAATTGAGTTGATGATTTAATGTTAGAGTCACCTTTAGATTCAATAGATACAAAACCAAATAATCCATCTTCATTACCTTCGTTAATAATTTCACCAATCACCATTTGATTGCCAGATAATTCTATAACATCAACATTGAAAATTCTTAAATCAATTAATCCTTTAATGTAAAAATCAACAATTTTTGAAATTTGATGTAAATCACCATGTGTATTATAGTATGAAATTAATAAAGGGATTCTTAGAGTATCACCTTTTAATGATTGGGGAACATATACAGTTGCAGTTAGATATTTTACAGTTTTTGGAGGAATATTTCCAATGTCCCAGCTTGATTCCAAAATTACAACATTTTCAATATTAGTAGTTGAAGATGATGTTGATGCAAGTTCTGTTTGTGTATTAGTTGCAGTAATATCTACACCAGAAAGTGGAGCAGTGCCATCATTTGCAATTTCAATAACTACATGATTAGATCGTAAAGAAGTAAGAAAAGGTTCTTGAGCTTTGACATTAATCACACCATCACCTGTTACTTTAAAATCAAAATTAGCAAAAGCAGTTCGAACACCAGATTCTCTTAATCGTGAATAATCAACTTTCACAGTTCCAGGGTACTGCTGGATTTGAGCATTATTATCAATATTTACAAAAAATGTCAAGTGGAAATTCTCTCCTGCCAACGAATTTGAATCACTATCTGCATGTATCACTGCGCCTGGGCCATCAGATGCTGAAAAACCAAATGGTAATGACAACTGGCCTCTAATTCCAGTTATATCCTGAGTTCCAACGTTTGCAAATACAACTGTAAATGGAACATTACTATCACCTGCTTCCACTTCAATTTTTTCATTTATTGTACCAAAATAAGCATCTAAAAATTTTACATCACCAAAATCTCTTTCAAAAGGAGATTGGCCAAATCCTCCTGAAGTAATTTGTGCATATGAATTATTAAAAATAATTGGTAACAATCCAATTACAAATAACGATAAAATGATTTTAGAATTCATTATGCCACTATCTCCATTTCAGATGGAAGATCACCTTCAAAGGCTCTACCATCTTTAATAGTAATTACTCTATCAACTTCTCCAAAATGTTCTCTATCGTGTGTAACAATTATGAATGTCTGATTTAGTTTTTTTGCCATTGATTTCATTAGTTGAACTATAGTTGCTGAAGTAATAGAATCAAGATTACCAGTTGGCTCATCAGCTAATACTATTGATGGTTTATTGATTAAGCCTCTTGCAATTGCAACTCTTTGAGCTTGTCCACCAGAAATTTTATTTGCACGTTTGTATATTTGGTCTTCAAGTCCAACTGCTTTCAGTAAATCTATTGCATCTTTCTCACCAGTATTATTGCCTGCAATTTGTAAAGGCAACAAAACATTTTCTAAAACTGAGAGATCAGTAAGCAGATTTGAAAATTGAAAAATAAAACCTAATTTCTTATTTCTAAATGAAGAGATTTTATCATCATTAAGTGTAGTAGTATCAATTCCATCAATCGCAATTTTACCTTTTGTTGGATGATCTAATAATCCAATCATGTTTAGTAATGTAGATTTTCCAGATCCAGAGCTACCAACAATTAAAACAAATTCTCCTTGTTTAATTGAAAATGAAACATCATCAAGAGCTTTCACCCTGTTATCGGCTTCACCGTAAATTTTACTCATATCATTAATTTCAAGTACACTAGACAGTTCTCATAGCCTCCACAGGTAGTAGTTTCGTAGCTCTATACGATGGATATAGAGATGCTATTATTGCCAAAATAAATGACATTAATGCAGTTTGGATAATCTTTTCCCAGTTGTAAGTTACTTCTAAAGGAAGACTCCCATTAAACGACATTTTGGTTTCCTTTGCATATACAGTATAACCCAAGCCTGCTGCAGTACCTACACCAGCACCAATAGCTCCAATAATCATTCCTTGGAAAATAAAAATTATCAAAATATCTTTTCGTTTAGCTCCAATTGATCTCATGACACCAATTTGTCTTGTTTTTCCATTTACCAACATCATTTGTATTGTTACAATTGCAAATGCAGATGCCATCATTCCAAAATATCCAATCATGTTGATCATAGCAATACCAGATCTAAAACCTTGTAGTTGAGCTTCTGATGCTTCTTCTGTAGTTTCTGCAATAAAGTCTTCATTTGGGAATGAGCGTAAAAAGAATTCTTTAACTTCAAAAGCTTTAGAATGATCGTAAAGTTTCACCATAAATGAACCAGTATCTCCATGTCTACTCATCATATCCCGTAAAGTATCAATGTGAATAACTCCAGAATAATCAAACCCTTGTCCACCGGGTGAATTTGCAATTCCAGTAACTGTAAATCGTCTGATTTGATCTTGACCCCATCTATCAACCACTAGAACTTTTACACTATCACCAACCTGAGCTCCTCCAAGATCTCTTGCTACATTAGATCCTAATACTATAGAGTTTCTTGAAAAAACATAACTTCCTTCTGTAACAGTTTCATGAACTGTAGATGCTCTAATATCATTAAATGGATCAACACCAACTAATGAAATTCTAGTTTCTTGAATTAGTTTTCCATTTTTAGTCATATTCATTTCTG